>JAOZLR010000037.1:8495-13474 GCA_029934735.1 Bacteroidales bacterium | reverse complement strand
CTTTTCAGGTGGCTATATGGATGTAAGACTTAGGGAGTAGATTTTTACTAAAAGCAGCCTGAACCGGTTGTCATTCATCCCTTGCTGTTTATTCCGAATCGCGGGGTTTGCCTTGTGGGTTTGAATTAGGAATCCCCTAGAAATACCGGCAGTCCTTGCAGCAAGGGGATTCCTCACGCCAGCACTTTAGCCCGCCCCCTGATTCGGAATGACAGGGGTATTTGCTTTTTTTATTTCTTCACAATCACCTTCCCGCTTCCCAAATTCTTTCCGCTTGCGGTCATACGCAAGTAATATATTCCGCTTTCCCAGCCTTGTACATTTACAGTAATTTCTTCTTTACCGGCAGGTATTTTTATCTCCTCTACCTTCACCCCCTGCGAATTATAAACTATCAAGCGAAGGCCTTTCTCCCCTTTAGGGGAGACTAAGAGGGGTGCAGGGGGCAAGACATTTAATATTTTATTTGCCGGATTAGGCCAAACCCATAACCCATTTTCGGGTTCACCATTCACCATCCACTCTTCACCAATCACCGTAGTAATGCACCCCGCAGTATCACACCCCATACTGTCAACTTTTATTACCCACATATTTGACTGAGTAAAACCTTCATTGGCTTTGCCTATGGCCATATAGCCGTTATCGAATGTGGGTGTTGCATCATACAAATAGTTAATGTCGTATGCCTCATTAAAATGTAGATATTCTCTTCTGAATACACTATCTAAATTAGTATTAAATTTATACATCCACCCGGAACTATTATATAAGCTCACTGTATCATAATATGACCATCCGGTAGCAAGGTATCCGTTTTCTGTTTTCTTAAAATTTTTAAGATACAACTGCCTTCTTTTTGGGCCATATAAATTTTCACTTATTATGTTTCCTAATGTGTCAATTTTATAAATAATTAGTTCACCTGTTCTGCTGTCTGGTGTATGAATCCACTCCCCATACACCGTAGCCACCAAATAATTACCATCATCAGCCAAAGCCACAAAAGCCATATCATCATTAATATTGGGATTGCCGAAATATTTTGTCCATTGCTCGTTGCCGAGGCTGTCGGTTTTAACTACCATTGCATCTAAGCTGTGATCCCAGCCTGGTTTCCAATAAAAGCCGCCTATTAAATAACCACCGTCCGGGGTTTGGATTGCATTTTGACCATGTTCCGACCATTCAGTGCCATATGTTTGATGCCACTCCATATCCCCAACACTATCTGTCTTTATTAGAAGAAAGTTCCAGTATTCCCCAGAATCTGGTTTTACACTTCCTGATAAGATAAATCCATAATCTTGAGTAATATTACTATTCATTGTCATTGTCCAATAGTTTTCCGTGGAATAATCTTTTTTCCATAAAATATTGAGAGAGGTATCAAATTTAACTAACGAAGAATATGCCGAGTCCAGTGAACTATCAGCGGCATGATAAGCAAAAATCAAATTGCTATCGTTAGTTTTTTTTAGTGTACCCCCAACATTTCCGGGATATAGATCATTGTTGGGAATGTGAAATAATTTTTGTTGTACTATTTCACCATTAAAATCCAATTTTATTAATAAAAAGGATTGATAATAATTGCTTGAATCAAAGGTATTGGTCAAACAATAATAATAGTTACCCATTGTTACTATTCCTCTTCCTTTTGCATAACTACCCATTGGGTTATATATCTTATTAAAATAATTAAAATCCTGTGTTATGGATAAAAAATAAAATAGTAAAAACAGATGAAGTAACAGATGCTTTTTTATCATAATATTATTGTTAATGTGCAACCGGACAACAAGCCCGGTTGCACAAATTTAGTGAATTATTTTAAGATGGTAAGTTTTTCCGTTCCGACTATCGTTCCTTCGTATTCAATTTTAACCAAATACAAACCTTTTGACAGGGTTTTTAAAGGAAGTACTATCTGCTGTGTTTTAGCGGGTAACTCCATTGAGAACACCTGTTTGCCGTTGTTATCAATAATCTCAACTTTTGCACCCGTAACATTACCCTTTAACAATTCAACAACCACATAATTGTAAGCAGGATTAGGATAGAGTTTGATGCCCGAATATGATTTTTTAACCGGTTTCTGAATATCGAAAGCACGGCTTGATTTCATACCTGTATCCGGCAGAATTATAGGTGGCGTATATGCATATTTGTCAAGATACATAAGTATGTTACGTGCATACGCACCTGCCCTGTAATGCGAATTATCGGCCAATTGCACAAAAGTGTTTGTTTGATCTTCAGTCAATCCTTCATAAGTTGTATCGGACTGATGCAGCTCATTTATTACCTCTAAAAATGAATTCAGGTCGTAGTGAAAATTCTGCTGTTATTCCGAATCCTTTGGGCTGATTTTTTGCGTTGGGGCGGGGAATCTCCTTGCTATTGTATACGCTGATGGCTCTCTTTCATAGCTGGGAGATTCCTCACTCTTGCGCTTTGGCCTACCCCCGGGTTCGGAATGACATTATAATTGTTTAATGAATAAAATGTGTAAATGTGTCTTTACCGAGCGTGGACACTCTGCACATAGTAAATATTTCATAGAGTGGATACTCTGCTAATAGCTGTATTTTGTTACGGCTTTTTATTATAGCCAGCTCTATTTCATAAACTCAGCAATAATATCGTCCACACCAATACCTTCAGCTTCGGATTTATAATTTCTGACGATTCTGTGTCGAAGCACTGTTGCTGCAACGGCATTCACATCTTCGATATCGGGTGAATACTTTCCGTGAATTGCAGCATGGGTTTTGGCACCAATAATAAGATACTGAGAAGCCCGTGGCCCGGCACCCCAGGTAAGGTAATCGTTGGCCCATGGATGAGCACTTTCCGTTTGACGACGGGTTTTGGCAACAAGTCTGACAGCATATTCATACACATTGTCAGGAACAGGAATCCGGCGAATAAGATTCTGAAAATATATTATCTCCTCTGATGAAAGAATAATCTTCAGATCAGCTTCATATTCCGTTGTAGTTGACTTAACAACATCAATCTCTTCCTTAAAAGAGGGATAATCGAGCCAGATATTAAACATAAACCTGTCGAGCTGAGCTTCGGGTAAAGGATAGGTTCCCTCCTGCTCTATCGGATTTTGTGTTGCGAGGACAAAGAAAGGTTCTTCGAGCTTATAACGGTTACCGGCAACAGTAACAGCTTTTTCCTGCATTGCTTCCAACAGTGCAGCCTGTGTCTTGGGAGGTGTACGGTTTATCTCGTCTGCCAGGATAATATTTGCAAAAACCGGCCCTTTGTTAAATCTGAAATGACGACTTTCGTCCAATATCTCAGTACCGATAATATCAGATGGCATTAGGTCGGGAGTAAACTGAATCCGGTTATACTTTAAGCCAAGTGTTTCAGACAATGTATTAACCATCAGTGTTTTTGCAAGTCCGGGAACTCCGACCAGCAAAGCATGTCCTCTTGAAAAAATAGCAATTAACAGGTCGTCCAAAACCTGTTCCTGGCCGACAATAACTTTTGCGATCTCCTTTCTTAGATCCTTATATTTTTGCACAAATGCATCTAAAGCTTCAACGTCTGAATTATACATAAATGTTATGTGTTATGCGTTATGTGTTATGTGTTATGCGTTATGGAGTGGTTCAATTAATTTTTAAACCAATTATTAGCAAACTCACAATCTTTATAACTATCATTAATTTTTATAAAAGTCTTATCAATCTTCACGGCTACCCAATCCTGAATTACTTGTTGTTTTTTCTGTTCAAGAGCCCACATTTGTATTTTATCATAATCGTCTTTCAGATTTGCCTTGTGGGGTTCGGTACGCTTTTTAAGATACAAAATCCTGTATGCATCCTTATTATCATCAGTTTTGAAAGGAACCGGAGTAGATATTTCCCCCACTTCAAGTTTATCAATAACAAAGAATACCTTCGGATCAAGCTCATCCGCCTCAAATACGGAAGTACCAGTATTTGGATTAATCAGAAGTCCACCGTTATTTTTACTGGGATCATCAGAAAACTCAGCAACAGATTCTTCAAAAGTAAATTTCCCTTCTTCAATCAGGCCGGCAATACTATCCAGTTCGTTTTTAGCTTTTATCAAATCTAAAGGTGACACTTTCGGCTGGAGCAAAATATGCCTGACATTGATATAATCACCACGCCTCTCGATCATCTGAATAATATGAAAACCTGCTTCCGTTTCGAGTATCTCAGAAACTTCACCTTCTTTCAGATTAAAAGCTACCGCCTCAAACTCGGGGTACAATTCGCCACGGCCTACAAATCCAAGTTCACCACCATTTTTAGAAGACCCGGGATCCTCAGAGTAAAGAATAGCAAGCGTTGCAAAACTCTCTCCATCAAGGACACGTTTTCTCAGTTCAAGTAGTTTATTACGAATTCGCTCTCTCTCCTCCGGGTTTATTGGAGGTTTTTTTACAATTTGCACCAACTCCACTTCCGAATTTATCAGTGGCAGACTATCTTTTGGAATATCTCTATAAAAAGAGCGTACCTCCGAAGGAGTAACGGTTACATCCATGGTTATCGAATTCTGAACCGTCTCCATCATCATCTGCTGCTTTATCAGTCCTCTGAATTCGTCCTTTATTTCAAATATCGACTGCTGATAAAACTCTTCCAGTTTTTCCTGTGAACCGAATTGCTTGATATAATATCTGAGTCTTCTGTCCATCTCCGATTCAACCTGCATATCAGAAACCTCCACACTGTCGAGTTCACCCTGGCTTAACAATAATTTTTGTCGCAACATCGATTCCATAATATTGCATTTTACCGTTGATTCACCACCGGCAGCACCTCCCTGTTGCATCCGAAACTGAATATATTGAGCCTCAATATCAGACCTTAAAACAATATTACTTCCCACAATAGCAATAACTTCATCGACCAGCTCACCCTGAGGCTGATCTTGCGGCTGATCTTGTTGTTCATCCTGAGAAAAAACAGTTCCTG
>JAOZLR010000037.1:0-8395 GCA_029934735.1 Bacteroidales bacterium | reverse complement strand
TCCTGAGAAAATCAGATAAAAAAATGATATAATAATTATACGATAATTCATCAATGCAATATTTTATGTAAATAACACCAACCAGCCCATTTTATTTCACAAATTAGTATATTTCAAAATCGTTATGCTGCTGAGCCGTCTGAAATATCTCTTCCCGCATACGATTTATTATTTCGAGTTTCCTCTTATTAATTACAATCTGCCTGATCTTTTCTTTTTCAAAACTTAAAGGAGAAACACTCTCTTTTATTTTAAAATCCGCTATACTAACCAAGTAAACATGTGGCTCAACCTTTAGTTCAATCTTCCTGTGGTTTTGCAAATATGCCTCCTCATTATATGTCTGAATAGGTACAAATTTCAACAAATCGTTGAACAGAATCCAGGTTTCGTCATCCAGAAAATATAGATTTGAATACATTTCTATATACACCTCCAGCGAATCCATCGCATCTGGCTTATTAGAATAGAAAAATTTTCTAATCTTTGGAATATTAGGATTATCCTCCTTAAAACGCGCATAAAACCCCTTAACAATATTATCTTTGAGCTGAAAACTTCCGATATTTTTATCGTAGTACTTTTCTATTTCGACATCACTTACAACAGTATCCAGTGTCTGACTCACAAGTTTTGATTCGTATTGATAAATTATAAGAGAGTTACGATATTCTTCAAGCTGCTTCTCAAATTGCATATCTTCATCAAGCAAATTCCTGCGTGCCTTGCTAAGTTCAAGCTTTTCAACAATCCAGCCATTTACATAATTCCAGACAATGGCAATACTGTCTTTCACATTTGTTCCATCGGGGACAATCCCCTTCAGGTCAGACTCATAAAGATAATCATCATAAACTCTGGCAAGAACATTCTCATCTGATTGCTTTGGCACATTGCAAGAGTTTAACGCCAGAGCAAACAATATTAATATGGTTATGTTCCTGAAAAAATACAACTTTTGCGTCTATTTAGTAATCGAATTTAAGACCTCTTCATTAATCGCAACAGGATATTTCCCTCTGAGTTGCTGTATCCATTCTTTTTCGAGGTAATCCTGATATGCTGCTGTTATAAGGCCTTTTGACTCATTGAAAGATTTTGGCTCGGGTGCAATTTTACCATGCACAGCCACAAAAACAGTTTTGCCGTTTTGGGTCATATTATCGGTAACACCCTTTTTCCATTTTATCTTATCAATAATATCATTATCACCTTCTGAGAATTTCTTACTAGTAATAGTCAATACATTAAGCGAATCCTGGCCAAATTGATTCAGAATATCCTCATCTGACAATCCTTTATTAACAAGTTCTTTTATAGAGCTAATATAAGCTGTATCGCTAATAGTGTAGATTGAGGCATCAAGTCGCTTTCCCCACATAAAATCTCCTTTATGCTCATCATAGTAATTTTTAAGGCCGGTAGTATCTTTTACTGCTCTCGACCAGACTTTTTCATCTGTAAGGTCAAATAACAAAATTCCGTCACGATATTCTTCAACAATTGCTTTGAACTCAGGATACTTATCCTCAAGCCTGCTATTTTCATATTGCTTGCAGCGCTCATTTACAAAATCTTTAAATATACGATTTACAAACTCATCAATCTTTTCATCTTTCCCGATTGTCTGATGCTCGGCAATGTATTCAGCAAATTCAGTTTGAGAATAAACCATGTCTCCAAGAGTAAACACAACAAATCCCATATTTTCTTCTTCTGGTGCTATCCATTTTCCCTGGTAGATGGAGGAATCCATAAGAGGATACATCTTACTAATGCCCTCTTCATTTTCCTTATAACCATAATCTTTTTTTATTCTTGCAATGATAATCTCCGTACTTAACTGCGAACGTTGGTCTTTCTTAATCTTCTTTCTTAGATCCTTTTCAGAATCCTCGAATGATTTAACACCTGTCTTGCTAATTAGCTTAATGATATGCCAGCCATACAGTGTAATCACCGGTTTTGAAATAGAACCTGAATCAGGCAACTCCGAAATGGCTCCAATAAATTCGGGAACCATCCTGTTCACGTTGAATTTTGGAAGCACTCCACCTGAGGGGGCAGAGCCTTTATCATCAGAATACTCTTTAACAAGGTCTTCAAACTTTTCCCCGTTTTGTATTCTCTGATACAGAGAGTCTATTCTCTTCTCTATATAAACTGAATCCTCATGAGTAGCATCCTGAGGCATTTTCAGGAAGAGGTGTGCAACCTGCATTTCGCCGAGTGCCGGAATTCTCTCTTTTACATATATTAAATGATAACCATAATCAGAACGTACCGGTATGGACATATCACCTTTTCGAGTATTATAAGCCCCGGTTTCGAAGGCATAGACCATATCAAAAACTGTAAAATATCCAAGGTCGCCACCATTACCGGGTCTGACCTGACCGTTTCGTCCTTTTATTTCGCGTGCAGAAGCATCTTCCGAGACATCTCTTGCAACATCTGCAAATGATTCACCTTTTTCTATTCTCACTTTTGCATCCAATATCTTACTGTATGCTTCCAAAGTATCTTCAGGAATAGCATTGGGCCCAACCCTGATAAGAATATGACTTACCCTAAGGTCTTCCTTGCTGCGCTCATAAGCCTCCTGAAGCAGTTTATCAATAATTGACTCATCAACAAAATAAGGCTCAGCAAGTTGCTCACGATAGCCATCAAGCTCATTAATAAAGGCGGCGGCAGTGTCCATACCAAGAGTTTCGGCCTCCATAACCTTTAATTTAAAATTGATATACAGTTGAAGATACTCCTCAACGGATTTCTTATCAATTGTATCTTCCTTAACATTATTCTTTTTATACACACGCATAAAATCATCTACGCTGATACTGTCATCTGCAATGGTAACCAGTGTTCTGTTATCCTGTGCTGTTGAAGCAAAGGCAATTAAAAATCCAAAACCGATTAAAAAACTTCTTAACATATTTGTTTTCATTATTACTATTTTATTATTACTAATGATTGAATGCCTAAACATTTTGTTTATTTCATACATTCTTAATTTTCCTATCATTTTAACACTTGACTAATGAGGCTGCAAATATAATTGTTTTAGGATAATAACGAGAGAGGAAATAAACAATCCTCCGCTACTAAAACCCTCTAAAACACAATAAATTAACCATAAACAAAACTAAATTACAAACATACACGAGATGCATTTAACAAAAATTAACACTACCTGCTATAGTTTGGAGCCTCACGAGTGATTGTAATATCGTGGGGATGACTCTCTGCAACTCCTGCAACTGTAATCTTGGTAAATTTTGCACTTTGCAGCGTGCTAATATCAGCTGAGCCAGTATATCCCATTCCGGCTCTTAAGCCTCCAACCATTTGATGTATAACTTCTGACAAACTCCCTTTATAAGGCACCCGTCCTACAATTCCTTCGGGAACAAGTTTGTTGATATCATCTTCAACGTCTTGAAAATAACGATCTTTAGAGCCTTTCTGCATAGCTTCTATCGACCCCATACCTCTATACGTTTTGTATTTTCTTCCTTCAAAAATTATTGTTTCGCCAGGTGATTCACTAACTCCTGCAAACAGCGACCCTGCCATAACCGTATTAGCTCCGGCAGCCAATGCCTTCACAATATCGCCTGTATATCTTATTCCTCCGTCAGCAATAACAGGGACACCGGTTCCCTTTAATCCCTGGGCCACTTCGTAAATGGCAGTTAGTTGTGGCACTCCTATTCCGGCAATGATCCTTGTTGTGCATATTGAACCCGGCCCGATGCCAACTTTAACAGCATCAACACCCATTTTTGCAAGGTCTTTTGCAGCCTCACGGGTTCCTATATTTCCAACTATCAGTTCAATTTTTGGATAAGCAGTTTTTATCATTTTAGCCATGCGCATTACGCCTTTTGAATGTCCGTGAGCCGTATCAATAACAATGGCATCAACACCGGCATCAACCAGAGCATCAACTCTTTCGGCTGTATCGGCAGCAATACCAACAGCAGCGGCAACCCGAAGCCGTCCGCGTTCATCCTTACAAGCATTTGGCCTCTCCTTTATTTTTATAATATCCTTATATGTAACCAATCCCACAAGTTTATAATCATCGTCCACAACCGGAAGTTTTTCAATCTTATGTTCCTGAAGAATATCAGCTGCTTTCTCAAAATCAGTAAATTCAGTAGTGGTGATAAGATTTTCGGTTGTCATAATATCCACAATAGGCTTATTATGGTTTTTCTCAAAACGGAGGTCACGGTTTGTAACAATACCTACCAATCTGTTTTCGGCATCCACAACAGGAATTCCGCCAATATTATACTCCTTCATTATATCGAATGCATCTTTTACAAAAGCTTCCTTGCGAAGTGTGATAGGATTTATGATCATCCCGTTTTCTGCCCGCTTCACCTTCCTGACTTCATTAGCCTGACTTTCGATACTCATGTTTTTATGTAGAACACCAATACCTCCTACCTGTGCCATCGCAATTGCCATAATATGCTCAGTTACAGTATCCATAGCAGCCGAGACAATGGGAATATTAATTTTGATATTTCTCGTGAACATTGTTGATATATCAACCTCGCGAGGAAGAACTTCGCTATACGACGGTACTAAAAGAACATCATCATAAGTAAGACCTGTACCAGAAAATTTTTCATTTTCAAAACTCATAATAATAGGATTATTTTAAATTTGCGCAAAGATAATACAACTCAGCAAATATGGCCTTTAAAAAATATTTGCTTTTTTATGATTCCATATTTGTCAGGCCGGATTAATTATCTAATTTTATCGCGTTTTTCAATTTTGTGAATTTATTAATATGTCAGTAAAAACAGCAGTAGTCATATTGAACTGGAACGGCAGAAAATTTCTTGAAGATTTTCTGCCCGGAGTCATTGCTAATACTAAGGATGATGCTGAAGTTATTGTTGCTGATAATGATTCTTCTGACGACTCTGTTGATTTTTTAAGAAATAATTTTCCTGACATCAGAATAATACAAAACGAATCGAACGGTGGTTTTGCAAAAGGTTATAATGATGCGCTGGCCCAGGTTGAGGCAAAATACTATGTGCTGCTGAATTCAGATATTGAGGTAACGCCAAACTGGGTAAAGCCTGTTATCGATCTAATGGACCGTGACGAAACGATAGCGGCAGCCCAGCCAAAGCTTCGCTCTTATTACGAGAGAGAGAAATTCGAGTATGCAGGGGCAGCAGGCGGGTTCATCGACAAGTACGGTTATCCTTTTTGCAGAGGAAGGATTTTTCAATCAGTAGAAACTGACAACAGACAATTTGATGATAATAAGGAAATTTTCTGGGCTACAGGCGCCTGTATGTTCGTCAGAGCTGATACATTTCATAACCTCGGCGGACTTGATTCCCGCTTTTTTGCTCATATGGAGGAGATTGACTTTTGCTGGCGGGCTAAGATACATGGTTATAAGATAATGTATTGCGGAGATTCAACCGTTTTTCATGTAGGTGGTGGAACCCTTCCAAAACAATCCTGGACAAAGACCTATCTGAATATGCGAAACAATAGTATAATGATGTTTAAAAACCTGCCTAAGAACAGAATTTTAAAAGTTTTTATGGCCAGGCTTTTCCTTGATGGTGCAGCAGCATTGAAGTTTCTTGTTGACGGCGGTTTTAAAAACCTTTTTGCCGTTGTGAAAGCTCACTGGAGCTTTTATGCAATGATTCCCGAACTCAGAAAAGAGAGAAAGACCCAAAAGCACAATCCTGTCTCAAAAATCTATCAGAAAAATATCGCTTTTGAACACTTTTTGGAAGGTAAGAATAAGTTTGAAGAGCTTGATATGAATAATTTCTCGTAAATCTAAAACCTTGTAAACTTCTGACAGCTATCAGTATGTGACATGATTACATGATGATTTATTCATATGGACACATAAGTATTTGCCACCAAAATTACTTTGCATAGCTATAGCTTAATAAAGCAAGTCTGTATGAATCTAACCCAAACCCAATTATGGAGCCTTTTGCTCCAGGGGCAATGAGTGAAACATGCCTGTAATCTTCCCTGGCAAAAATATTGGAAATATGAACCTCCACAACCGGTGTTTTTATTGACTTCACAGCATCGGCAATGGCAACTGAAGTATGCGTGTATCCACCGGAATTTAAAATAATTCCGTCATATGAGAAACCTGTATCGTGCAGCTTGTTGATAATTTCTCCTTCAACATTGCTTTGATAATATTCAATTTTCATATCAGGAAATTCATTTTTTAGCTCTTTCAGATATTCCTCAAAAGAAATATTCCCGTAAATTGAAGTCTCCCGTTTGCCGAGGAGATTCAGGTTTGGGCCGTTGATTATTATTATTCTCATTTAAAATTTTTAATAGCTGCTTAAATCATATTAATTTTGACTTTTCAAAACTACAAAAGTTTTTAGAAGTTTGGGGCAGTAGAAAAATAATATTAATAGCTTTCTATATACACATTATAAGTCCGGTATTGGAAGCCACAGATTCACAGATTATTAAAGGAGTAAGAATTGATTTAGCAGGTTAATTAATGGTTTGCACCAAAATCTTATCCTATTGTCATTTTGAGCGTAGTCGAAAAATGTTTTATTCTCATCATCAATTAGGTTTCGACTCCGCTCAACCTGACACTTACTGGTTAAAGCATGTTTTTGACAGCCCTTTTAAAGAGCGGGCTTATTTATAAACAGACACCACATTTACGTGTTGGCCACAAATCAAAAAGGGAAAAATAGGCTTTAGCCAAAAAAAAACCTGCAGAATCAACATCTTATAAATGACTGATTTTGCAGGTTTTGTGAATAAAATACCGTCATCTAATATCTGTAATGCTCAGGCTTATACGGCCCGTCAACCGGAATGCCAAGATAATCAGCCTGTTCCTTTGTGAGTTTCGTCAGCTTCACTCCTATTTGTTCAAGGTGAAGCCGCGCAACCTCCTCATCAAGTTTTTTGGGGAGACGGTAAACACCAATTTCAAAATCTTTCTGCCAGAGCTCAATTTGTGCTAGTGTTTGGTTTGTGAATGAGGTACTCATTACAAATGACGGGTGACCAGTAGCACAACCAAGATTAACCAAACGTCCTTCAGCCAAGAGGAATATCTCATGTCCGTCTGGGAAAATATACTTATCAAGCTGAGGTTTAATATTCAGTTTTTTAACACCGGGAGCAGCGTTAAGAGGCTCAACCTGAATCTCATTATCAAAATGGCCGATATTACATACGATAGCCTGGTCATTCATAGCTTTCATATGCTCAACAGTAATTACATCTTTGTTACCTGTTGTTGTTACAAAAATATTTCCTTCCTTTACAGCATCTTCCATTGTCATAACTTCAAAACCTTCCATTGCAGCTTGCAAAGCGTTAATAGGGTCGATTTCAGTTACAATAATTCTTGCGCCATAACCTTTCATCGATTTGGCACTACCTTTACCAACATCGCCATAACCTGCAACAATTACAACCTTACCTGCAATCATTACATCTGTAGCTCTTTTTATACCATCAGCTAGTGATTCACGACAGCCATAAAGATTGTCAAACTTTGATTTTGTTACAGAATCATTAACATTAATCGCCGGAGCTTTAAGCTTGCCAGCTTCCATCATCTGGTACAGACGGTGAACACCGGTTGTTGTCTCCTCTGAAATACCACGAAGCTTTTCAGTTGATCTCTGCCATTTTGTTTTATCTTCAACAAAAGTTGCCTGCAACTGACGTAATAGTGCTCCCTCTTCTTCAGCTTCAGTGGGGGCATTAAGCAGGTCGGGATTGACTTCAATTTCTGCTCCTTTGTGCATCAACAATGTAGCATCACCACCATCGTCAACAATAAGGTCAGGACCGTTACCATCAGGAAAAGTCAAAGCCTGGTTTGTACACCACCAGTATTCATCAAGTGTTTCACCTTTCCAGGCAAAGACAGGAACTCCGCTTTCAGCTATAGCAGCAGCAGCGTGATCCTGAGTTGAGAAGATATTACAGCTTGCCCATCTAACATCAGCACCAAGCTCTATAAGTGTTTCAATTAACACCGCTGTCTGGATTGTCATATGAAGCGACCCCGTAATACGTGCACCCTTGAGAGGTTTATCAACAGAATACTTTTTTCTAATCGACATAAGGCCGGGCATTTCTTTCTCGGCAATTTCAATTTCTTTCCTGCCCCACTCGGCAAGGTTTATATCGGCTATTTTGTAAGCCAGATTTTTATCTACAACTAAAGTTTCCATAATTTATATTTCCAAATAAATAATTTTTGTATTAAAAAAGTGTGCAAAAGTACTTACATTTTCGAAGGTAGCAAAGAAATTTTTATCTGCCAGTTGGAATAAATCAAATATTCAAAGCTCTAAATTATCAATTCTATAATCCCTAA
>JAOZLR010000255.1 GCA_029934735.1 Bacteroidales bacterium | reverse complement strand
TATGAATCCTTTTTCCCCTGTGGTCATATTATTTTATCTACTTTTGATTTTCATTATTTACAATGACTAAATGGACAATCTAATATTTGGCATACTTGTCATTCTTTTATGTTCCGTTGGATATTTCTATTCCTGGAAATTCCATACGCGGAACAATTATAAAATTGCTGTTCTTCTTTTGTTGCTTTGTGGTCTGATGCTTCGTATTTATACTTCAGCAGACTTGTTCTTACATGTCTGGGATGAAAGATATCACGCATTAGTGGCAAAAAATCTTATTCAGCACCCTTTGATACCTACACTTTATGAAAATCCTGTTCTATCATTTGATTTTAAAAACTGGGCAGGAAACCATATCTGGTTACACAAACAACCACTGCCTTTATGGGCAATGGCAGGTAGTATGTGGCTGTTTGGCGTCAATGAAATTGCTTTGCGCCTTCCATCAATAATTTTAACCACAGTCGGAATCTGGCTTACGTTTTCAGTCGGTAGCTACTTTTTTAATAAGAAGGTTGGCTTTTTGGCAGCATTTTTTTACTCTGTTAACGGGCTAATAATTGAAATGACCGGAGGCAGAGTAGCAACAGACCATATTGATATTTTCTTTTTATTTTTTATTGAACTTGCCATTTTCTTTAGTATTCAGTTTGCAAAGAAAAGAAATACAGCTTTTAATATTCTTGCAGGTGTAAGTATTGGAGCTGCCATTTTATCCAAGTGGCTACCAGCCTTGATTGTTCTTCCAATCTGGCTGCTAATTGTGTTTGATTCTGGAAATTTCAGACCAAAAATAATTATTTTTCAATTCATCATTTTGTTAGTATTCTCTATTGCTGTTTTTCTCCCATGGCAACTATATATTTTTAAAACATTTCCGTTAGAAGCAGGGTGGGAAGCGAGCTTCAATTTGAAGCATATCACAGAAGTTCTTGAAGGACAAACAGGACCTTTTTATTATTTCATTGAGAAAATAAGAATAAATTACGGAGAACTGATTTATTTGCCATTACTTTGGTTTCTATGGATGTCTCTTAAAAAGCCCATAAACCTAAAAGACATTGCTATTATTATCTGGTTCCTGATCCCCCTTCTTTTTTTCTCATTTGTGAAGACAAAAATGCAGGCATATATCTTATTTACAAGTCCTGCACTGTTTATAATGACTTCTGCTTTTTATTTTGCACTATCTGATTATAGAAAAAGCCACAAGCTAAAATGGGTTTTCAATCTTGTATTATTTCTTTTGTTAGCTCTACCGGTAAGATACACAATTGAAAGAATCAAGCCATTTGAAAAAAGAGATAGAAATCCGCAATGGGTAGCAGATCTGAAAAAATTTAATGAGAGAAAAGTTAGCAAGGGTATATTGCTTAATTATGATAAACCTATTGAAGCAATGTTTTATACGAATCTTACAGTATATCCTGACCTTCCTGATGCCAATGTTATCAACGAATTAATTGAAAAAGGATACACTGTATTTATAAATAACACTGGCAGTATTCAGGATAATATTAGAGCACTTAAAATTGAAATTGTTGAATTTGAAATCGAATAAATAATCAAATTTAAAAAAGATGAAAAAGAAACCTAATAAGCAAATCCTGGATGCAATGAGCAGAAATTCTGATTATTGGAAAGGCCCTTTTTATTTCAATCGCAAAGACCCAAGGTTAATAGTTCCTAAATTGAATCCGGCTATGGGGATGACTATGAATTTTGCAAGTCCGTATGCATATTTATTATTGATCTCTATTATTTTGATTATTGTAGGGTCTCAATTTTTATAAATATCTTTGCGGCTGTGAAAAACCTGTTGAAGATATTAAAATATGCTATTCCTTACTGGGTTATTGCTACTATTAGTGTGCTATTTAATATTTTTAGTGTACTGTTTTCACTAGCTTCTTTTGCTTTTTTTATACCAGTACTTGATATACTTTTTAATCAGACAGAGGCCGTAGTAAACACCCCTGAACCGTTTACGCTTAATGCCTTTCTTACTTTTGATATGGGTCTGATTAAAGATAATTTTTATTACCAGATAAATGAGATAATAAGTACTTACGGGCAGCAACATGCCCTTTTATATATTTCAATTGCAATAGTAGTTTTGTTTTTCATGAAAAACTTATTTCGCTATCTCGCTATGTTTTTCCTTGCTGTAGTGCGGAACGGAGTTGTTAAAGATTTAAGGAATGATCTTTATTATAAAATTTTGATTTTACCACTTTCCTATTTTTCTGAACAGCGTAAGGGTGATATTATGGCGAGGATGACAACGGATGTTCAGGAGGTGGAATGGTCTATTATGACCTCTCTCGAGATGATTTTCCGTGAGCCTATAACTATTTTATCATTTCTGATTACTCTGTTTATTATCAGTCCCTCCTTAACACTCTTTGTTTTGATATTGCTGCCTGTTAGTGGGTTTCTGATTGGCAGGATTGGTAAAAGCCTGAAAAGGACATCTGAAAAAGGACAGAAAAAAATGGGCGTTATTCTCTCTTTGATTGAAGAGACTATTTCAGGACTTAGAATTATCAAAGCTTTTAATGCAATTGATTATGTGAATGAACGGTTTCATAAAACAAATCGGGAGTATACAAAAATAATGACGAGATTATATCGTAAACGCGATCTGGCATCTCCAATGAGTGAGTTTCTCGGTGCAATAGTTATGGTAATTGTTGTGTGGTATGGAGGGCGTATTGTCTTAAGCTCTGATTCTTCGCTTAGCGGATCGGTTTTTATTGTTTATCTCGGAATCTTTTCACAACTTATCCCACCTTCAAAGAGCATTACGCAGGCTATTTACAATATTCAGAAAGGGTCGGCATCTGTTGAAAGGATTCAGCAGGTTCTAAATGCACCGGAGGTTATTGAAGAAAAACCTGATGCTAAACAGCTAAAAGCGTTTTTAAGTGATATTGAATATAGTGATTTGAGTTTTAAGTATGATAATGATGATGTTCTGAAAAATATTAACCTGAAAATCGAAAAGGGGAAAACTATTGCAATTGTTGGTGCATCAGGAGGGGGAAAATCAACAATGGTTGATCTGTTGCCGCGTTTTTATGACTGCACAAAAGGAGAATTGTTAATAGATGGAGTGAACATTAAAGATTATGTAATTTCTGATATCAGGAATATGATGGGAATTGTTACTCAGGAATCAATATTATTTAACGATACTGTTTTCAATAATATAGCATTTGGTATGGAGGCCGCCACAGAAGAAGATGTTGTTGAGGCTGCTAAAATAGCTAATGCACATGAATTTATTGTTAGTATGGAGGATGGTTACCAGTCAACTATCGGCGACCGTGGCACAAAACTCTCCGGAGGTCAAAGGCAACGGTTGAGTATTGCCAGGGCTGTATTGAAAAATCCACAAATTCTGATTTTTGATGAGGCAACCTCATCACTCGACACCGAATCGGAAAGGCTGGTGCAGGATGCTCTGATGAAACTTCTCGTTAACCGCACTTCCATAGTTATTGCTCACAGATTGTCAACAATCCGGTTTGCAGATGAAATTGTCGTTATTGATAAAGGCAGGCTGGTTGAAAGAGGAACTCATTCCGAGCTATTAAAGCAAAGCGGGGTTTACAAAAAGCTCTACGACTTACAGTCATTTGCCTCATAGCTCTAATCTTAAACCCGGCTTATGCAATAGGAAGTGAGTAACGAGCTGAACTATTGCCTGGAATATCTTTTAAATGAAGCGAGAGTGAAGGCTTTTTTGATTTTTCAAATTATCGCTTTGAAATCAGCATATTTTTTACTATATTGCGGCTGTTTTTAACCTAAAATTTATCAGATATGCAAACTTACATCCTACTTACGAAGCTCTCTCCCGAAATTTCAATGAAAATGAAGGAGAGGCAAAAACTGGGTCATAGCTGGCTTGATCAGGTCAGAGATAAGTGTCCTGATGTAAAATTTATTGCCCACTATGCCATTTTGGGTCAATACGATTTTATTGATATCTATGAAGCTCCTGATGTGGAAACGGCTGCTAAAGTTTCTATTATCAGCCAGGCAAACGGGGCACTTCATGCCGAAAGTCTTGCTGCAATTCCATACAAAAGATTTTTGGAATTGACTGAGGAGATTTGATTATTGTGTTTTTCAATAATTGGAGTTTATTTGAGTTTTCCGCGAGTGCTAAAGCTACTCAGCGGAGGCGCTGTTTTTTGCAATTTGAAATTTCTGGTTTATCCAGGTTAGGTGTCCTGCACTTTTGTTAGCTTTTAAGGTAGTGGAGATATTAGATTATTACTTATCAATGGTCCACAATTCCTGAGCATTCAGTTTAAACGCAATTACTCCATCTCTTTTTGTATAGTACAGTTCCATTGGGCGTGAACTTTGTTT
>JAOZLR010000036.1:1812-13597 GCA_029934735.1 Bacteroidales bacterium | reverse complement strand
CAGGTTTTTGATCTCCTCACTCACTCTTTTCACCAGGTCTTTTTCGTCATAGTTAATAATGTATTCTTTTCCGTCTGCAATGCCTGAACTATGTCCGTTTGTTTTCTTCCTTTGCCGCAATCTGTCAATGCACACATTCTTCATAATTGTCATTGCAAGGCTTTCAACACGGCCGGTATCAATTTCAAACCTCATCTTCCAGAGTTTTAAAAGAACATCCTGCAAAGCATCCTTTGTGTCGTCCCTGTTGCCAAGCATTCTGAAAGCAAAGCCGTAAAGCTTTTCACTGAACGGTTTTATCATCTCATAAAATCTCTCCGGTGTCATTATTTCATTTCTGATTTTGCCATTTCGACTTTGCTTTTATACTAATACGTCGCTATGCCTGGTTCATTACATTGAAAGGGTAAAAGTACGAAAAACAGATTTCCCCCGGCACTCTTTCTGCCTGCAATTCAAAGCCACAAAATATAGTGATAATCTCTACGAGGTTATTAAAAATCTTTATTCCTCCTCATAAACCGGTAAAGAAATTACAAAGTTCGTCCCCTCTCCTACTTCAGATTTGAAAGAAATGTCTCCACCTGCGTTCTGAATGATATTTTTTACCATTGCAAGACCAAGCCCCATACCTCCTGTTTTAGTTGTGAAGCTTGGATAGAAAACCTTCTCGCCTTGCTCTTCGGAAATACCTTTTCCATTATCGGAAAATTGAATTACATGCATCTTACTTTTCGTAGTTACAGAAATCTTTATAAATCCATTTTCAGGGTTATCAATAGCCTGAATTGAGTTTTTAATAAGATTATTAAACACACGCATCAACTGTTCACGGTCGGCAAGAACAAAGTAATTACCTGAAGAATCAAATTCAAATTTTATTTTAGTGGAATTTTTAAAAAGCCCGATTGACATATTGATAATATCTGACAATTCCCATTTTTCAAACTTTGATCGGGGCATTTTTGCAAAGTCGGAGAAAGCTGTAGCTATAACTGAAAGGGTATCTATTTGCTCTGTCAATGTATCAGTAAACCTTTTAAGTTTTTTATCCCAGTCAGGTGATTTATCATCCCAGGATTTTTGCAGATACTGGACGCTCAGTTTCATAGGGGTTAAAGGATTTTTAATCTCATGAGCAACCTGTTTTGCCATCTCGCGCCAGGCCGTTTCCCGTTCCGATTTAGCAAGGAGTGCCGCACTTCTCGAAAGCTCATCAACCATACGGTTATACTCTTCAACCAGGCTTCCAATCTCATCATTTTTCTCCCACTCTATCTTTTCAATTGTTGTCCCCAACCTTAACCTGCTTATCTTTTCCTTTATCAGTTGTACCGGCTTTGTAATATAATTGGATATTATGAGAGCGATGAAAATGGAAATTCCGATAAGTATTACGTATATATTAATAAATGCCACAAGTAGTGCCGAAATCTCATTAGTAAGCTCATCCTGCCTTGCAAAATACGGGAGATTCACATAGGCAATCAAATCATTATCATAATTTCTGAAAGGTACGTAAGCTGACAAGTATTTATAATTGCCGATTGATTCGTCGTGTATGAAGAATGATTTTCTGTTGTTGCTAATCACATTAAATGCTTCTGAATTCATCTTTGCTGAAATAAGGCCCTGCTCAAAAATTTCTGGTCGCGATGAAGCAATCACTGTCCCATCAAGATCATAAAGATTTATATCTGTAAAAAAGACCAGAGAAAATTTATACAGTATATCTCCAAGATACTGCTGCATTTCCGGGGTGAGAGCTTCTTCGTCTGAAAGTTTATGCTCAAGCTCAATAAGTACGGAATGGGCTTTTTCGCTAAGGATATCGTGGTTTTTTGAATTATTGAGAGATATAATATATAGTAGAGAGCCTACCCCCACAAAAATGAATGAAACCAGAATAATAGTCGTAATCCAGAGTTGCAATCGCTTCTTAAAACTCATATCAAAAAACCTGATATTGACAGGGCTGTTAAACAGAATAAGAACTATAAGCAAAAGAACCCCGAAAGAGATAAAGATATAAGAGAAAGGTGCAGCAATATCCAGGATCTCAGGATTTTTCTTACTCACTATCAACACCTTATTATCATCAACTTTATAGTAAAGATGGTTATATCCATTTCTGTTAAAGAGGATATAATTACCGGTAAATTTGCCATAATGCGACAGACCTATTGAATAAAAGTACTTCCCAAACCGTGATATAAGTTCTCCGTTCTCATATCTTGCCCACGAATACTGGGACAAATCAGTATGCTTTATCTTTTTCTGATCATACAGTAATTCAGGATAACCGATGCCACGTGGGATAATTTTTGAAAATATCTCAATAATTATTTTTATTGATGTATCAGCAGGATTATAGTCCACAATTCCAATATAATTATCGTTTGTCATATCAAAATCCATATAATAAAAGCCATCACTCATTGCTGGCATCCCGTAATAATTTACAATTTTATTAAAATATTCATAACAGTTTATAACATAGTCATCTGGTTGAATATCCAGCGAACGGGTATCATCACATATTGTTATTAAAAAATTGTATTTATCCCAATAATTAGTAAAATATTTATCAGTGATGTAGGAGGCGATTGAATCAGAGTTGTCAACCCCTTCAAAAAGATATTGTCGAATTGGCTCAATAAGTGATTTGTCGTTGCTAAGCTCATTTTTAATATCCTCAAAAAGGAATTCGGCTACAAGATCCCTCTCCTCACTCAGGTCAGAAGCAACAAGTTTCCTGTTCTCCTTTTCTTTGAAGTTATTGCTTTCATATAAAATAAGAGTGGCATAAAGTGAAAAAAGAATCAGAAAAAAGACAATCGTAGAAAATTTGATATTTAGTTTTCCCAAACGGGAGATAATGCGAAAAGAACCTGCGTAAACCAGGAAAAATGCAAGATCAAGAACATCCTCATTGAATAGAAAACGCATTAACAAATAGAGTACGAGCCCTGTTCCGATTATCAGTAAAAAGAATTCACCCCGTGTTTTAAAGGATTTTGAAAGAGCGAACAATACTTTAAACGTAAACAGGACAAATGAAAGAATAAGCAGAGCAATGCTAATAAAGCCAATTATACTATAAATATTAATAGTTGTAATATCATCCAGGTTAAACGAAATTGCTGAATTAATTATCACTCCATTTAACAGGCGTGTCAGGAGTTCAAAAAACAAAAAGGAGAAAACTAAAGTAGATATTTGCAGCACTCTTTTTAACCAAATCGGTTTATCAAAAATATTACTGTTGATGATAACCTCCTTATAAAACAAGACCGCCAGAGCAAAAATGGTGACCGTATTGACCAGTAAGTCGCCAAGTGAAGGAAACAAATCGGAGTAAGCAAAAAACTGTGGACTAAAAAGGGAAGAGTTGTATAATATTTCCGGGATTTCAAAATAGAAAATTAAGAAGCGAAACAATAAAATGTCAAAAATAAAAAACAGTACCCAGTACAATTTCCCATTTAAAACAGAGATTACTTTCCGATAGGCCCGATAAATAAATAATATTAGAAAAATGTAAACCAGAAGATAAAGAGAGGTTAGAAAGATAATCAGTTTCCCGCCAGGTTCATACTTGTCAGGAAATTGTAAAGAGAACAAGAAAGTGCCATCAGCAGAATTTATATTCTCTTTCCCTGAGTCAGTAGATATTTCCACCTCAGCAGAAATCCGAAAACCTTGCTGAAAACTATTTGTGATATGTGCGTTTTCATAAGGATATGCATTCTTTATCTTAATAAGTCCGACAATTTTGTACTGTGATGAGTTCATTTCCTCTTTTATGAACCAGCCGTTTGAAAGATGCATTAGACCCTCGCGAAAATCGTTTGAATTATAATCATCAAAAATAGAAACAGAGTTGTCGTTCCAGTATTTCAACAGGTTGTTTTCAAAAACCAGGATCAGAATTCCATGCTTCTCATACAAATTCTGATATTGATTATTTCCAAACAACAATTTCGCATTCGATGTATCAAGTTCTGATTTTACATCTAAAAAAATATTTTTTAGTCTGTTTTCCTTTTGATTGAGAGTTTTCTGAAAATTATGAGTCAGGAATTGAGAATTATCAGGCGAAACGTATACAAAGCTGAATAGCAATGCTATAGCAAGAAAGAAGATAGCTAACACCAACGGAATGAGGTAATTATATTTGCCGTGAAAAATACTTCTCATGCTATTCTGCTTTATAATACTGATTATCAACAATATAAAGGTAAACCATTTTTAGCCCTTTTGAGCAATTTTTATCACCATTTCGATAAGATATACTCTAAAGCGTGTTCGTCCTTTTAGAAGGCTTAAAATTAAGAATTTTTTACTCTTAGAACATAAATAAGGCTAGAATAATATTTTTTATCCGACAGACCATATAAATCAGTTTTCAAGCCATTAAAAAATGAGCTTATGTAATTTATTTTCCCGTGCATATATTTTTCACTTAACATACTTATGTAAAATGAATCAAAGACCATCGGTTTTATAGTAACGATCTCAAAACCGAAATTTTCCATTAACCTCCTAAGTGAAGATTGGTTAAAATGATAAAGGTGTCGCGGAACATCATAAGCCGCCCAAAAGTTTTTATAAATTGCTGCATCCAGAGAATCTGCATTTGGTAACGCAATTACAAGCCTTCCCTCCTTCCGCAATATCATTTTTATCTGGGTAAGATGTCTTTCAAGATTGTAAACATGCTCCAGAACATGCCACATCGTAATTACATCAAAACTATTTTCTCTGAACTCAAATAATTGGGATTCATCATAAATATCAAGGCCGTAATTATTTATCGCGCTATTCCGGGCGGTATCATTCGGCTCAATTCCTTTTACATTCCAGCCGCCATTCAACATTTCATTTAAAAAATCACCTGTTCCACATCCAATATCCAGTGCCTCTCCCCTGGCAAGTTTTGTGGTTGCAATTTTGACTTTCTTCTTAATGGAATGCTTTCGTACTGATTGGTAAATTCTATTTATTAACCCTGTTGAAGCGTTACTGTGAGAAATATATTCATCTGATTCATAATATTTCGGGAGGTCTGTTTCACGTGGAACAGGATTAGTAAATTTGAAACCGCACTCTGCGCATTGTGATATCTCAAAGGATTCACCTGTCAGGAAATAATCTTTCAATTTCAGAAATATTTCCATCTTCTGACTCCCACAAACCGGACACTTATTTAATCTGATCATAGCATTTGTTTCACGTGAAACATATTTTAATTCTCGTCTTATTTCATCATCCCAATAATCTGATTTTAACCACCTAGTCACTCTTCGACTACGCTCAGAGTGACCTGTTGTTTTAAAAATCAATACAAAACTTTTCTTACCGAAACAAAATCACCTTCCCATATAAACTACTAAAACCGAAGCATCTGCCGGAGAGACTCCAGATATTCTTAACGCCTGGCCTAAGGTTGCCGGCCTAATCTTCGACAACTTTTCGCGTGCTTCATACGAAAGAGCAGCTATCTTAAAATAATCAATATCAGGATCGAGTTTTAATCCTTCAAGCTTATTCAATCTATCCGCCATATCAATCTCCTTTTCGATATACCTGCCATATTTAACAAGAATCTCGCTTTCCTCAATACATTCTGCAATAATACTTTTATCAAAAGAATTAACAAAATCCGCTATTCTATCTACATTCGCTATTAAATCATTTAGCTGAATCTGGGGGCGTGACAACACTGTCTCTATCTTAATTTTTTGTGAAAGCTTGCTTGTATTTTTCTCATCCAGCAAAGAGTTTATTTCATCAGGGCTGATACTCTCCTTTTTGAAAAATTTAACAAGTCCTGAAATGATTTCTGCTTTTCGTTCAACTCTTTTCATTCTTTTCTCATCAGCAAGTCCGATTTCATAACTTTTAGGAGTTAGCCTCAGGTCTGCACTGCTCTGGCGCAATAAAATTCTATATTCAGCTCTTGAAGTGAACATCCTATATGGCTCATCAACACCTTTTGTGATAAGATCATCAATTAAAACCCCGATATATGCATCTGATCTTTTTAAAATAAAATCGGCAAGACCACTAATTTTTCTATGTGCATTTATTCCAGCAATCAACCCTTGTGCAGCAGCCTCCTCATAACCTGTTGTCCCGTTTATCTGACCCGCAAAATATAAATTTTCGATCAATCTTGTTTCGAGTGTGTTTTTCAATTGCTCAGGCGGGAAGTAGTCATATTCTATAGCATATCCGGGCCTGAATATTTTAGCTTCTTCAAAACCTGGAATCTTTCTCAGAGCTTTTAACTGTACATGGTCTGCTAGCGACGACGAAAAGCCGTTAACATAATACTCTATTGTATCCCATCCCTCAGGTTCAATAAAAAGCTGATGACTTGTTTTATCCGAGAAACGCTCAATCTTATCTTCAATTGACGGGCAATATCTTGGGCCGGTTCCTTCAATCGTGCCCGTAAACATTGGGGAGTCAGCAAAACCGGTTTTTAAAATATCATGAACATCTGTACTTGTATATGCAAGATAACAGCTCCTTTGCTTATTCAAAAAAGGAGTGTCAGTAAAACTGAATTTCCCGGGAATCTCATCACCAGGTTGTTCAATGAGTTTTGAGAAATTGATTGTACGTCCATCAACTCTTACAGGTGTTCCTGTTTTCATTCTCTTGGATTCAAACCCTATAGAATTTAGCTCTTCAGTCAGATTTTTTGAAGCCCTCTCCCCCATTCTTCCTCCGCCAAAACTTTTCGTTCCAATATGAATTATGCCATTCAGAAAAGTACCGTTTGTGAAAATGACCGCTTTGGCTTTTATTTCCTGTCCCATTACAGTTTTAACTCCTGTTATTCTATTACCATCAGTCAAAACACCGACAACTGTATCCTGCCAAAAATCAAGGTTTGGAATTTGTTCAAGCATATTACGCCACTCGATTGTAAATAGTGTTCTGTCACTTTGTGCACGAGGGCTCCACATTGCAGGACCTTTTGATTTATTCAGCATCCTGAACTGAATCATCGTTTTATCTGTAATAATTCCAGAGTATCCACCAAGAGCATCTATCTCACGGACGATCTGACCCTTAGCAATTCCACCCATTGCCGGATTGCAGGACATATGTGCTATGGTCTGCATATTCATAGTAATCAGCAGGACAGACGAACCAAGGTTTGCTGCTGCTGCTGCTGCTTCACTGCCGGCATGTCCGGCACCTACTACTATAATGTCATACTCTTTGAACATTACTAATCACATTTATCCTATTACATCCTTCCTAAGTATATTTCACCTGTACAAAACTATACAAGTATGTCGGATGTAATAATTTTATCTAATTGTTTCACGTGAAACATTTCAGGATTATCCCAAAATTTCAGGCAGCAAAGATAAACATTTATCTTCTTTCCCTCTCATAATGGTAACTTCTTCCTGAGTTTTATCATGATATCCTGCCAAATGCAAAATCCCATGAATCATCACCCTTTGAAGTTCATTATAAAAAGGCACTGTAAATTTTTTTGCATTCTCCTTAATGCGATCTATGCTAATATAAATTTCTCCAGAAATTTCATCAGCATTTTCTGAAAGGTCAAAAGTGATAATATCGGTGAGAGTGTCGTGATTCAAATATTGCACATTAAGTTTATGCAAATATTCATCGCTACAAAAAACAAAATTCAGGCTGCCCGGTAACTTTTTCTCATTACCAATAACAACCTGAATCCATTTTCGTAACTTATTTTTATTCCTTAATGTAAAGGAAATGTTTTCAGTAAAAAACTGTATTTTTTTAAGACTCACAAATATCTATTTGTCAGATAATAAAATGAATTGCACTACTAACTGTCGAGTACTTTCTCTGTTGTTTTTGAGTAATCCTGAAGTTTTTTGATTCTGTCAACTGCCGTCTCAAAATCAATACTGGAGATCTTAAATCCAATTTCTATTTCATTACCCTTGCCAACATAATTTACATCGTCAGATAGTGACTTAATAAGGAAGATTCCTCTTCCAGGGAATGTTTTCTCTTTACCATCATCTGCTACATCTGGAATTCTTTGATAATCAAATCCTTGGCCTTCATCTTTGATGTTAAAGGTAAGCCCGGTTGACTTTTTCTCAAATGTGATTGTAATGGTTTTCTCCGGATCGCGCTTGTTGCCATGCTCCAATGCGTTCGTAAATGCCTCTGTAAGAGCAACATTTATACATCCAAAATAATTCTGATTGAGGCCATAATCATCGCATATATCCTCGACGAGCTGCTCAACCTGATGAATGTTCTCCGGTAATGACTGTAATCTGAGTGTTCTTTGTTCTGTTTTCATCGTTCTTCGAAATTAAAAAAATATTCATTAACCTTGTTCTTGTAAAAGGGTTTTAAACCTGGCGGAACTGTTCTTAATAATTCCATTTCATTTGATTGTGATTGTTTATACTCAAATAATTCATCAGGGTTACGATATTTTTGTTCTTTTGCTTCTTTTGATTCTCTTTCTTCCTTCATCTCTCTCTCCATCTCAGCCTTTTCCGACTTGAGCATTCTTGTAAGTATCTCTTGTTGACGCATTAAGGTCTGTTGAGTGATTCTTTTATTAACAAGATCCGTCTCGGTTTCCTCCATCTTCTTTATTGTTTTCTTCAGCTCTTTGCTTGCCCCCATCTCTCCTTCTTTCGATAATTGCTCAGAGTACTTCTGCATCTGATTTCTCAATGCTTCCTGTTGTGCAGCAAGTTTTGCAATCTGCTCACTCATACCACTTGAGCTTTTTCCGTATTTGCCACCAGGCTTCTCACCTTTATCCTTCATCCCCTTTTTCAGACTTTCAATCTGTTTATTCAGTTGATCCTGCAACTGTCTCATCGACTTCATAGAAGATTGGCCAGACCCGGGTTTTGGTTTTCCTGATTTGCATGATTTATTTCCTGAACATTGCTGCATGCTCTGCATCATCTGGTTTAGGGTCTCTGAAAGCATAAGTGCAAGGTTATTGATGGATGTCATTGCATACTGTTGTTTGCTCGCAGCAATGCCGGTTCGCCTGTCATTCAAATATTTAACTGACTGGTCAATATTGGTATTAATAGATGAAATTTCACGGGTAACAAAAGGTTCAATCATAATCTGTCTTTTACTTAAAGCAAATAATGAGTCCTCAACAATCTGCAGATCATCCTTAATATTCTTTTGCTCCTGACTCAATTCATTATATTTAGGATCATTCAAATTTATATTGTTAACCTTGTGAATAAGAGCCTCTTCCGCAAATGAAAGTTGTATCAGGTTTTCAAGAATGCTTCTTAAAGATTCAATATCCTCCTCCATTCCGCCCTCACTCATTGCCTCTTGCATCTGTTCCATCGACTGTTGCATCTGCTTCATCTGTTGTGCTGCATTGTTCTGCGATTTTGATGCCTTCTTCCTCTGGTTCTGTTCGAGCGACTCTTCAGCCTTATCCATCTCCTCATCAACTTTCTTCTGATCCTCTTCCTGCTTATCAAAATTATTTGGCTCTTCAAGCTGTTTGTTTAATGAATCAAGCTGATTCATCTGCTCTTTCAGATCGCTAAATTCCTCCTGAATTTTCTCTTGTTCCTTTTTTGACTCCTCAGATGTAAGTTTTTTATCTTCTGTCTTCTTAGCAAGTTCTTCCTGCTTTTTTGCAAGTTTACCAAGCTTATCAATTGTTTCGTCAAGTTTTTGCTCAAACTCAAGCTGTTTAAAGAGTTCCAAATCCCTGTCGAGCATCTTTTCAAGTTCCTCATTCGACAGTTTCATCTGCTCCAACATCTCACTTACCTTATCTTTATCAACCTGCTCGAGAAGTTCTTTAAGTTCTTCAAACAGCTTATTCAGCTCCTCATCCTGCATTAGTTTATCAAAAAGTTCTTCAAGTTGTTTTTGCTTTTCAACCAGGTCTTTATCGATATTTTTATACTCCTGCTCACGTAATGCCTTCTCTTTGTTTTCTTTCTTTATATTTTCGATAGAATTTTTTAATTCCTGCTGTTTTTCAAGAAGCTGCTTTATCTGTTGCTTATCTTCCCAGTTAAGTTCCTTTTTATCGTATAATTTTTTGTTGATTTCATTTATATCCTTTTGGAGCTTTTTTACATCCTTCATTGCATCATCCAACTGATCCTTTATGGCTTTGTTACTTTTATCGGCTTCCTCATCCACCTGTTTTTGTGTTGGCGTCTTAAACTCCAATAGTTGCGAACGTGATGACTTACTGCCATTTACACCGTCATTATCCCAAACCTCAAAATAATATTCCAAACCATCACCAGGATTAAGGTTTAGGGAGGTGATATCGAAAAAGTGGAAATACTGTTGGGTGGTAATATTTCGGTTTATGGTAATAGTATCTGAAATAATACTATTCTCTTCTCTGGTTTCATTTTTAATTTTATAGTTATATGTCAGCAGTCTGAATCCATAATCATCTTTAATTGCTCCTTTAAAATAGAGCCTTTTATCATAAATTGAATCGGTATATTGCTCAACCAAAATCGCAGGGTACAAATCAGGAACTACAGTAATCCGGTAGGAGAGGGAATCAGAATTTCGCAGGTGTTCATTTGATACTGAGACAGAATAGCTTTGATTTTGAAAAAACCTATCGTTGTATATGAACGCATTTGATGACTTTTTTGATAGCTCTTTGCTTTTATCTCCAAAACAGAAATTAATTATATCCGTATTTTTGGTAAAAAACTTCCATGTAACATTAGTGCCTTCAGGTAGAATTATATCACCATTATTGGAAATTTCCTCATCTTTTTTGCCGGTATATGAAGGATAATCAAGATAAATAGTGAAGTCAAGAATAACAGGCTTTGGCAGTACTCTCAAGCTATACTCCGGCGACTCAAATTTATCTGCAATTAGTTTAAATTTTCTCTCTTTCTGCACATTAAGAAAGCTATAATAAAAATGCACAGGACTTTCCCTGAGAAGTTTAATCCTTTTGTTTCCGGTTTGAATAAAAATGCTCTCCGGCACTTCGTCTCCTTCAACCTTAACATTCAACTTAAAGTCATCGTGCTGAATTACCTGTAACTCATTATTCTCTACAGTGATAGAAAAAGGAAGTTTTTTCTCATAGTAAATATTGTGATTAACAATTCTCTCGGTAGGCTCAGTTATGAGATTTGGAGAGATGAAAAGAATTGCAAAAATAACCAGGATAGGAGGGAGGGCATATTTGAGATATCTCTTGTTTTTTGATAAATGAATAGCTGAAGTAAAAGGAACAGGCTTTAGCTCATTAGTTTTTTGCTCAATACCAGCTTCAATGAGCTCAGTATTTTCAATTCCAATTGATTCCAGTTTTTTAAGCTGTAATGTGTTAATGAGCTTGTCACTCACTTCCGGGAAAAAATCACCGATGATTTCAGCAGATTGCTCATAAGAAATTCTTTTCCCGAATTTTAATAGCTTTGAAATGGGGATGAAAATATATTTCAGAAGCGTAATAAAGGTCAGGATAAGATAAGTATAGAAAATTACAGACCTGGCAAGAGTATTAAAATGTCCCCAATGTTCCAGAAAGGTCGCCAAAAGAAAAAAGACCGCGAGAAGTGAAAAGCAGTATATCGAGCCCTTTATCAGTTGGTTTTTGTAGTACTTTCTGATAAATTTGTCAATCTTCTCAATTATATGTTTATAACTGTCAGCCAATTCAATTTTTCTAATGTAAAATAAACGATAACAAAGTATTCGATATTTTGTTAATTTTGCAAAAATATCAATAGTAATGGAATTAACCCGAAGAAAT
>JAOZLR010000036.1:0-1712 GCA_029934735.1 Bacteroidales bacterium | reverse complement strand
AATGTTGGCTGATGAAATAATAATAAGCAAAATTTATTTTATCAGGGGACAAAAGGTTATGATAGACCGTGATTTGGCTGAATTATATGGTGTTGAAACACGGGTGTTAAATCAGGCAGTAAGAAGAAATATAAAACG
The DNA here is from genome assembly GCA_029934735.1 of Bacteroidales bacterium. Taxonomy (GTDB): domain Bacteria; phylum Bacteroidota; class Bacteroidia; order Bacteroidales; family JAADJA01; genus JAADJA01. The sequence goes on along the minus strand of JAOZLR010000036.1, from coordinate 1,574 downwards.
TTTTCCCGAAGATTTTATGTTTCAGTTGTCTCAGGAAGAATTTACAAATTGGAAATCACAATTTGTGACTTCCAATAAAGATAAGATGGGACTGCGTAAAAAACCAATAGTTTTTACTGAACAGGGAGTAGCAATGCTATCAAGTGTGCTAAATAGTGAAACAGCAATAACAGTTAATATCAAAATTATCAGGGTATTTACCAAAATGCGTAAGGTGCTGGAAACACATAAGAAGATACTAAAAAAGCTGGAGGAGATTGAAAGAAAAAACATTGAGCAGGATGATAAAATTATGCTGATATTTGAGTATCTGAAACAACTTGAACAAACAAAGCAAGAAGAATTAATCTACCGAAATCGCAAGAAAATTGGCTTTACACAATCTAAAAAAAATTAGACTTTTGGTAAATGATCTTCCATCCGGCATTTACCCGGTCAGGGAGACTACACCCGAATACAGCAATTTTCTTAAGTTGATAAAGCGGTCATAAAAAAATACTAATTAACAATATTAATTATTCTAAAACCCATAGATAAATGAAAAAATATTTAATCCTTTCCCTGTCAATCCTCCTCTCAGTCAACTATCTGTTTGCACAAAAGAATTACGACGTCACAGAGAGTTTGCTTTGTAGCAAAGCGAAATTTTATCAAAACTATATTCTTCAATCAAAGGATATTATTCAAACCCCTCTTCTGTTTGATTATGATGTTAAGTTCTATTTTCTGGATTTGAATGTTGAGAGCAACAGCATTGATATTTCAGGAAATGTAACAATCAATGCTGAAGTGGTGGCAACTGTTCTTGATACATTTGCATGTGAGTTAATTAATGACATGATAATAGACTCAATAAAGATTAATGGATTAGTTCACGGCTTCACTCATACAGGAGATGAAGTTTTTATCCCGTTGCAAAATCCTGTGCAGCAAGGTGGAATGGTTTCATCACAAATTTTTTATCACGGCACTCCCCCGACCGGTGAGTTTTTCTCAGGAGTTACAACAGAATATGATGAGGACTGGGATCAAAATGTAACCTGGACACTCTCTGAGCCATTTAGCGCACGTGACTGGATACCAGTAAAACAAGTACTTACAGACAAAGCCGATTCGGCCTGGGTATTCCTTACTGTTAGTGATACCCTTAAAGCCGGCTCCCAGGGCATCCTGAAGACCATAACCCCAATGCCAGGTAATAAAGCAAGATACGAGTGGAAAACAGGCTATCCAATTGACTACTATTTGCTTTCTTTTGCCGTTGCCGATTATGATGAATATAACATTTACGCAAAGCCAACCGAAATGGAAGGTGATTCAATTTTAATCCAGAATTACATTTACGATACCGAAGGATGTCTTGAATATTACAAACCAAATATTGACAATACTATAGATTTTATTGAGCTCTTTTCTGACCTCTATTCTCTATATCCGTTTCATGAAGAAAAATATGGCCACTGCTTAACAGCCCTGGGAGGAGGTATGGAGCACCAGACAATGACAACTATCGGACATTTTGGATTTGGCATTGTAGCACACGAACTGGGACATATGTGGTTTGGTGATAATGT
>JAOZLR010000254.1 GCA_029934735.1 Bacteroidales bacterium | reverse complement strand
CTACTTAAGATATGTGTAATTTCGTTATTGTGATTTCTTACGCAAAGGTTTCGTAGTTTATTATCGTGCATTAATATTACTGCCTCAAAAATAAAAGCACTTTCTTTTATTGTAATTATTGGTGCGGTCATTATTTCTGATACAGGTTTTTCAAGATCTACACCTTTCGCAACAACTCGTTTTCGTAAATCGGAATCGGTTAAAATACCAATACAATTATTGTTTGTTTCTATTAGAATTGCCCCTCGTTGGTGCTTGTTCATTAAGCTAGCCGCTTTTATTATTGACGTATCTATAGAGCATTTAATAATTTCGCGTGCAAACATTTTTATTGATTGATTCATAAAAAACTGAGAGGCTTGTAGTTCGTTAAAAACCTGTTCTCTTTGTTCTTCGCTTTGCTTTTTTGAGCTTACATCCTCAACAACTCCATCGCAGAAGCTGCTTTTACTGTTATTGTCTTTTACAATTGTAATTGATACACTAGCATAAATTTGTTCGCCTGTATGTTTTTGTATTTTTACTACTCTATTTTTTATCTTTTTTGTATGAATTAATTCCATAATAAATGCTTTTTTCTCATCTTTATCTATAAACAAATCGAAGATATTATTTTTAAATAAATCTTCGTTTTTAGAAAACCCTAAGGTTTTCAAAGTAGCTGGATTTGCTTCAATAAATTTTGCTCTACTATCAAAAGTTGTTCTAAAAACACCAATATCAATATTTTTTGTAAGCGATTTAAATTGCTCTGTTTTTTGTTCTAGCTCTTCTTCTATTTTTTTGTCTTTGCTTATATCTTGTATTGATATTGTTGTTCCTTTTTTGTCGCCAAACATGATTTGTGATGCATTTAAGCTTACATCTACAATTTGTTTATCGTTTCTATGCAAACTTGTTTCAAGCTCTAAATTATCTTTATCGCTTTTCAAGAATTCAGAGAATAAATAGTATCCATTATCATCAGAATTTTTTGTAAAAAGTTCGTTTACAGATATCTTAGCTAATTCTTTAGTTGAATACCCTAAAATGTTTGTAATTGCAATATTCGAATATACTATTTTGTCGCCAAGCATCATTATTGTTCCTTCTTTTGCAGATTCTACAAGGGTTTTATACCTCTCTCTAGATTCTAAAAGTTGAGTTTCTGCCTTTAGCTTTTCCTTTTCTGTTTTTATACTTTGTATTATTATTATTAGCAACATCAGTGCGATTATGGCAACAATAACTCCTGTAGTTATTAATAAATTACTTTCAATTTCTGAAATTTCTTGTTTAACATCTTCTATATAAATTCCTGTTCCAATTATCCAGCCCCAAGGCGCAAAACCTTTTACATACGATAATTTGGGAACTATTTTAGTAGAATCGTCTTTCCATTGCCACATATAATCTAGATAGCCATCGCCCTGTTCGCTTACAATTTTTACAAAATCAACAAATAATTTTTTGCCATTTGGATCTGCAAAATTGTTTAAATCTTTTCCATTTAAATTTGTTCTATACGGATGCATTATCATTACAGGTTGCATATCGTTTATCCAGAAATAATCTTTTCGCTCCTTACCGTAGCGGATGTTCATTATCTCAGATAAGGCTTTTTGTTGAGCAAGCTCTCTTGTTAAAGTGCTATCTTTTTCTTCTTGGTGATAATTTTCTAAAATGCTCCAGGCGGAGTTGGTCAATTCACTAATCATTTCGCGCTTTTGGTCGAGCATGTTTTTCTCGAAAGCAGGAATCATAAATACATAAACCGAGATAATAAATAAGAAAATTGCGATTAACGAAGGCAAAATTATCCTTAACGAAAACCCTTTCCAGATGCGAATCTTATTGTTTTTCATATGCTTGCACTTTATTAATTTTGTGATACCTGCCTAGCTAGGTAGTCAGGTAGACGGCTCAAATTAAGATTAAAATTTGTCATGTTCGTTTCATAATGTTTATCTTAAGCGAATAATGTTAAGTTCCATTGTGTTTGTATTGAATATTGTAATGCCATTTTTTTGATTTCCTTTTACTATACAGGGAACAATAAATGCTTGTGGTTCGTTAGTTGTTTTTAGTTTGCCAAATGATTTAATTTTTGAATTTACTGCCGTAAATGTTCTAATTCCCTCGATGTGCGCATGACCAAAAAAGCTTAAATTACAATCCTGCTTTTTCATAAAATCTATATGCGATTTAAAACTGCTTTCGTATTTTCCAAAATCGGCTCTAGAACCTGTAATATCTGGGTAAATAAAGTGAGAAAAAAGTATGTTTTGTCCTGTAAAATCTGAAACTACATATTCTGGTAAGTTGTATAAATATTCTCGCTCTTTTTTGCTTATTAGCGAGGGTAATGAGTTTTCTTCGCAAAGCCAAAGCTTGCCATTTGCTAATTTCTTTTTTTCTTGATAATCTAAAGAATACCAATTGTCAGGAAAATCAAAATCCGATTTGTTTTCTGGTATTTTTTGTGATTCATATAAATCGTGGTTTCCTGCAATTACGATTTTACAATTCGATTTTACAATTTGAATGCATTCACTTGCATTCTTCGTATCAAAATGATTGTAATGCGGAACGCTATATCCTACAATATCACCTAAGCAAACAATCTCGTCTATATTATTTTTTTCGATAATAGACATGGCTTTTCTAAGCCTTTCAATATCTTCGTGAATATCACTTATAATTGCTATTTTCATCTGTCTGAAATAGTGTTTAACTTATATCTAATGTCTGCAAGAAAACTCTGCCTCTTAATGCGTTAGCAAAGACATGCTCTTTGCCAAGTTTGGCTCGTGCGGTTGGCTTTTCGAGCGACTTGGCAATGTGTATGGCTTTAAGCGTTGGCTGTTGATAAATCATATTCTTTCTTCTCTTTATAATATTTTGAATTTGTATTTTTAATTTCTTCTCTACTAATCCTACTCCTATTTGCCCTGCAATAACAGAATACAAACGTTTGTCATAAGCTATATCATCAACTTTAGTTCTATTAGTAATTTAACCCAAAAGCCCAAAGAGGTATTACATTTAAGTACCCAAATTCAATATCATCCTTTACCACAAATGATTTCCCATCTTTCTCAATTTGTTTTTGTTGTTTGTTTTTACCACCAACTTCAAACGTATAATTATCAATGACAAAATCAGCTTTTTTTGAAGAAATCACTTCATTTTTCAATCGCATTTGATTAAAGAAAAAGGTTTCTCGTAAATTTCCTGCATTTGATTTTTCCCCAGCCAAATTGAAAATGATATTAGTATTATCTAAATAAACTTTATCAACTTTTCCTACTCCACGAATACCCCTTGTTTCATTTCGCAACTGCCCTATAAGACCAGCCTTTTCCATATAAGATAAATAATCGTCTAAAGAATTTCTACTTACATTAATAATTTCTGAAATCTTGGAAAAATTAGGTTTAAACGGTACACTTTCTGCAATAATAGAAAGCAATTGTTTTAGTTTACGACTTGTTCCAACATTTAGGTTCGCATATTGAGGAATATCTGTTTCCAATGTTTGTACAATGATTTGTCCTAAACGTAAATTCAACTCACTTTCATTTCCAAAAGGATAGTATCCATTTAGTAGATAGTCATTAAATAATGGTATCGGGTGTTTAATGTTTTCAAGTTTCACTTCGTTATTGATTATTTGTTCTAACGAATAAACTCCTATTTCGTAATTATGAAAATATTTTAAATATTCCCTAAATGAGAGTCCTTGTAATTTGTAGATTAAAGCACGACGACTTAAGTCTGCAGAACCTTTTAGTATATCAAGAACTGAGGAGCCAGTAAATACAACCTTTAAAGTAGGATATGAATCATAAATATTTTTTAATTCACGCGACCAATCATTGTATTTGTGTATTTCATCGATGAATAAATACTCTCCTGCATTTTTATAGAAGTCATCAGCTAATTCAGTAAGTCTATTTTCACTAAAATACATATCATCTGCCGATACATACAATGCTTTCTTACTGTCTAAATTTTCTTTGATATATTGAAGAATCATTGTCGTTTTACCAACACCACGAGGACCAATAATCCCGACCATACGACTATCCCAAGAGACTTTTTCGTACAAATAACGTTTAAAATCTGTTGTTGTATTTTGTAAAAGCGTTTCAAATTTCTGATAAAGTGTTCTCATTGCTTCGTAAATTATTTTTTACAAAGATACAAAACGCACAGTAAAATCAACAATTATTTTAATTAATGCTCAATTGAAAGTGCAATAAGTTGCTTTTTTTGCTTGGCGTTAACGGCAGTCCGTCTAAAAACCTCCGCTTATTTCGTTAATAATCTTCATTTTGCTATATTTTAACCAAAAATAAGCCTTTTTGTGGATAGGCTGATCCATGTTGTGCCACCCATACCGATGTAATTGTGCCACCCAT
>JAOZLR010000253.1:2190-4426 GCA_029934735.1 Bacteroidales bacterium | reverse complement strand
ATAATAAGAATACCAACTCCGGCTAAAATAATGACAGCCAGTAGTGTAAGCGTTTTCTTTTTCATTACATTTAATTTTTTGGTTATTACTTTTTTGAATTAAAAACGCTTGCGAAAGAAAAAAAAAAAAAATGAGAAAAGCAAGAAAAAAGTAAAAAATGTTTTAAATATAAATCCGAAGTAAAAAGGGTAAATATAATTAAAATAGTTATTGACTTACTTTGCAATTATTATTTGTTAATTAATTAACAATATTTTTTACCGAATTAAATATAAATGTATTTTTGTGCTGTAAATCGGGGAACCGATTGTTGAATATGAATAAACAATAACAGTTGCTATGAATAACTATAAAAAGGACGAAAAGCTTTTCTCAGAATTTCCACCGGTTTCAACACAAGAGTGGGAAGATAAAATCCGTAAAGACCTTAAGGGTGCCGATTATGATAAAAAGCTGATTTGGAAAACTGATGAAGGGTTCAATGTCAGACCTTATTATCGCAGGGAAGACCTTGAGAAATATGGCGTATTGAATAAGTTTCCGGAAGAGTTTCCATTCGAAAGGGGAACAAAGATTAAATCAAATGACTGGCTCATCCGGCAGGATATCTATGTAAAGGATATACGACAGGCAAACAAAAAAGCCCTTGATGTTCTGATGAAAGGTGTTAATTCCATTGGTTTTGTATTCAATGGGAATTTTGAACCTACAAAAGATGATTTGGAAAGAGTTACTGAAAATATTTTTGCTGATGCCGTTGAAATGAACTTTGTTTGCCAAAAGAATCATCGTAATGTTATCTCATATATTGATGAGTTGGTAAAAAAGTATAACAGGAATCTTGATAGAGTTTACGGTTCGGTAAATTATGACCCTATTGGTGATTTTGTTTTGAAAGGCAGATTCCAGACTTCTGAGAATGATGCCTTCGATATTGGAAGAAAAGTGATAGAGGGCGCATCTGACTTGCCACACTATAAAGTTATTCTTATCAATGGGCAATATTTTGCTAATTCGGGAGCATCTATTGTTGAACAGTTGGCATTCAGTCTGGCACAAGGAACCAACTATCTTACACAGCTTACCGAACGCGGTTTGTCGATTGATAAAGTTGCGCCAAGGCTTAAATTTCAGTTTGCTGTCGGAGGAAATTATTTTATGGAGATTGCAAAATTCAGGGCAGCCCGTCTGTTATGGGCAAATATTGTCAAAGCTTACGGGCCAAGTAGTGATGAGGTTTCGAGCATGCATATTCACACAGTCACGTCTGATTGGAACAAGACCATATATGATGAGTATGTCAATCTGCTTCGTACTTCCACCGAGTCGATGTCATCTGTTTTGGGCGGAATAGATTCATTGACAATAAACCCGTTCAATTCAGTTTACGAAGAGCCGACTGAGTTTTCAGAAAGGTTAGCACGTAATCAGCAGCTATTATTGAAGGAGGAGTCATATCTTGATAAGGTTGTCGATCCGGGAGCAGGTTCTTACTATATCGAAAATCTTACAAACTCTCTGGCAGATCAGGCTTGGAAACTTTTCCTTGAAGTTCAGGAAAACGGTGGTTTTATTGAGGCCTTTAAATTAGGATTTATCCAGAACCGTATTGTTGAGACTGCTCAAAAGCGTGATATGGCAATAGCTTTGAGAAAAGAGAGCGTGCTTGGAACAAATCAATATCCTAATAATGCTGAATATATTGAAGGAAACATTGAACCTGCTGTTTTTGAGGCGATTGATAGGTCTTTACCTAATGCAATAATTGTAACTTTAAAACAGTACCGTGGTGCTCAGGCTTTTGAGATGTTAAGGTATAAAACTGACCAGCATGCCAAATTGAACAGGCGTCCAAAAGTATTTTTACTAACCATTGGAAACCTTGCATTGCGACGGGCAAGAGCACAGTTTGCTGCAAACTTTTTTGGATGTGCAGGATTTGAGATCGTTGACAATACAGGATTTGATTCCGTTGAGAAGGCTGTGGCAGAATTTAATAAATCTAATGCCGATATTGCTGTGATATGTAGTTCTGATGAGGAGTATGCAGAATACGCGCCTCAGGTTTTTGAGCAATTAAAAGAGAATGCAATTGTTGTTGTTGCAGGCTATCCAAAAGATATTGTTGATGATTTGAAGAAAAAAGGGCTGGAATATTTTATACACATAAAATCAAATGTTCTTGAAACATTGAAGCATTTTCAGGACTTAACACTTTCAGTTGCAAACTGAAAGT
>JAOZLR010000253.1:0-2090 GCA_029934735.1 Bacteroidales bacterium | reverse complement strand
AAAAAAGTTTACAATTAGATAAAATAATTAAAAATATGAAACCGAATTTTCACAATGTCAACATCAACCTTAAATCAGGCAGTAAAAAGCCTACAAAGGATTGGGAATACCAAAATCATATCTCAAAGGACTGGATTACAGCTGAAAAAATCCCTGTAAAAAGTGTCTATTCAGAGGATGATCTTCTTGATATGGAGCATCTTGATTATGCTGCCGGAATTCCGCCATATCTGCAGGGGCCTTACTCCACAATGTATGTTACCCGTCCCTGGACTATCAGGCAGTATGCCGGATTTTCAACAGCCGAGGAGTCCAATGCTTTTTACAGAAGAAATCTTGCTGCAGGTCAGAAAGGCCTTTCTGTTGCTTTCGACCTGGCAACCCACAGGGGTTACGATTCTGATCACCAACGTGTTATAGGTGATGTTGGTAAAGCAGGCGTTGCAATTGACTCTATTCTGGATATGAATATCCTTTTTGATGATATCCCTTTGGATAAGATGTCTGTTTCGATGACTATGAACGGTGCGGTTCTTCCAGTTTTGGCTTTTTATATTGTTGCAGCACTTGAACAGGGTGTACCCTTTGAGAAGATGACAGGAACAATTCAGAACGATATTCTTAAAGAGTTTATGGTAAGGAACACATACATCTATCCACCTTTACCTTCTATGCGCATAATTGCCGATATTTTTCAGTTTACATCTGAAAAAATGCCAAAGTTTAATTCAATTAGCATTAGTGGTTATCATATGCAGGAAGCAGGTGCAACTGCAGATATTGAACTGGCTTATACTCTTGCTGACGGTCTTGAATATTTGCGCACTGGTGTTAAATCGGGAATGGATATTGATTCATTTGCTCCCAGGCTCTCCTTCTTTTGGGGAATTGGGATGAATCATTTTATGGAAATTGCAAAGATGAGGGCTGCCAGGATGTTATGGGCAAAGCTTGTAAAGCAGTTTAATCCCAAAAATCCAAAATCAATGGCTTTACGAACGCACTGCCAGACCTCAGGTTGGAGTTTGACAGAGCAGGACCCTTTCAATAATGTTACAAGAACCTGTGTTGAAGCTATGGCTGCTGTACTTGGCGGAACGCAGTCGCTGCACACTAATGCCCTGGATGAAGCAATTGCTCTTCCAACCGATTTCTCAGCCAGAATTGCCCGTAATACTCAAATTTATCTTCAGGAGGAGACAAATATCTGTCGTAATGTTGACCCCTGGGCAGGATCATATTATGTTGAATCGTTAACAAATGAAATTGCGCATAAGGCGTGGGATTTAATTCAGGAGGTAGAGGAACTTGGTGGTATGGCAAAGGCAATTGAAACGGGAATTCCAAAAATGCGCATTGAGGAAGCTGCTGCCCGCAAGCAGGCCAGAATCGACTCGCACAAGGACACAATTGTAGGTGTTAACAAATACAGACTTGATAAAGAAGATCCCATTGAAACTCTTGAAGTTGATAATACCGCTGTAAGAGATGCACAGCTAAAAAGGCTGGAAAAACTTAAAGCCGGAAGAAACAATGAAGAAGTACAAAGGTCGCTTGATGCAATTACTAAGGCAGCCGAAACGGGCGAAGGCAATCTGCTGGAGCTAGCTATTGATGCCGCAAAAAAACGTGCCAGCCTGGGAGAGATTTCTTATGCTATGGAGAAGGTGTTTGGACGCTACAAAGCTGAAATACGAGCTATCTCAGGTGTCTATTCATCTGAAAGTAAAGATGACAATAGTTTTAATAAAGCCTGCGAACTGGCCGATAAATTTGAGGAACTAGAAGGCCGCCGCCCAAGGATAATGATTGCAAAAATGGGTCAGGACGGACATGACAGAGGTGCAAAGGTTGTGTCAACCGGATTTGCCGATATAGGATTTGATGTGGATATCGGACCTCTTTTTCAAACACCGGAAGAGGCTGCGAAACAGGCAGTTGAAAATGATGTGCATATTCTGGGGGTATCAAGCCTGGCAGCAGGTCATAAAACACTTGTGCCACAGGTAATCCAAGAGCTAAAGAAACTTGGCCGCGAAGATATTATGGTAATCGTTGGGGGGGTTATCCCCCCGCAGGATTATGATTTT
>JAOZLR010000035.1 GCA_029934735.1 Bacteroidales bacterium | reverse complement strand
TATTTCTTTCGGCTCACTGGGATTCAAGGCCATGGTCGGATAAGGACCCTGATCCTTCAAAACATAATATTCCCGTTGATGCTGCCAATGACGGTGCCAGCGGAGTAGGTGTAATTTTGGAAATGGCAAGACAGATGAGTATCTCAAAGCCTGAGATTGGCGTTGATGTTATCTTTTTTGATCTGGAAGATTATGGCAATTATTCAGACAATGACTCCTGGGCGCTGGGAGCTCAATACTGGTCAAAGAATCTACATAATCCGGATTACAGGGCAAAATACGGGATATTACTCGATATGGTGGGAGCCAAAGGTGCTAAGTTTTACATGGAAGGCTATTCGATGATGTATGCTGCCGATATTGTGAAAAAGGTATGGACGGCAGCAGGGAGTATTGGATATGGATCACTTTTTATCTTTGAAAAGGTCGGATATATTGATGATGACCATCTATCGGTGAATAAAAATGCCGGAATTCCTACAATAGACATAATCCATCTCGACAACAACTCTTCAAACGGAAGTTTTTTTGAGTATTGGCATACTACAAAAGATAATATGGATGCGATTGATAAAGAAATCCTGAAGGCTGTGGGACAGACAGTGATGACTGTTATTTATGAGGAAAGATAATTCAGTCTGGATATGCTTTTTATACAATTTTCAAGTTCAACTTGAAAATTGTATAAAATAATTTCAAAGATCAGATACTTTCATAAAAAGTTCACAACTGTCAATCAATGATTCTTTAATTGGAATAAATTCAAAATCAAGTGCTTTAATCAGCTTCTCGCTTGTGTAAAAATATTTGTTACCTGCCGTTTCGGCTGTCTCTTTTGTGATAAAAGGTTTTCGTCCGGTAATCATTCCTTTTAGTTTATCCAGACGCCAGGCAATTTCGGCCATAAATGGAGTTGCTCTGTATTTTGGTGCGGGTTTTGAGATGTATTCGGCAATTTGAAAAACAATATCCTTAAGTGGTACATTTTCAGATGAAATGATGAACCTTTCATTTGTGATGTCGCTCTTCATAAGCAGATACATTGCCCTTGCAACATCCCTGACATCAACATATCCGTTAACACCATCGGTATAAAAATTCAAACCCTTTTGTACCAGCCTGATAAGCTTGCCGCCACCACTGTTCAGATCGCCCGGACCGAGAATTACCGACGGATTAATAATCACAGCATTCAGACCCTCCTCAATACCACGCCAAACCTCTCTTTCAGCTCCATATTTACTCCTGGCATAATTTGAATTTCTTTTTGAGGTTTTCCAGATCACCTCCTCGTCAATGGGCTTGTCGTTTTCCGCTCTGCCAATTGCAGCAATTGAGCTGACATGACATAGTTTCCTAATATTTTTCTCAAGTGCAATATTCACAAGGTTTGCTGTTCCGGTAATGTTGGTTTCCATCATCTTATCCCTGTCGGCAGGCAGAAAAGAGACAAGAGCAGCACTATGATAAATCTCTTTGATGCCAACAATCGCTTTTTCGAGGGAAAAAATATCCAAAAGGTCACCTTCAACCCATTCTATTTTATCAAGAAGAATTTCCGGTTTGTCGAGATAGTAAGAGAAAACGGTTTTTGTAATATCTATACCGGCATTTGCTCTTTTTAATGCTCGCACCTGCTCACCCTCATTAAGAAGATGATAAAGAAGATGAGAACCAAGAAATCCTGTACCGCCTGTTACTAAAACCATGTTGCAAAAATATATAATTACAGACTGATACGATAAGAAATTTTGATAAGGAAAATATTATGAGGTGCGATATCGAAAAGATTGTTCATCCCCTTGCCCAAATTAAAGTTACCATTTTCACGGTATTCGTCTCTCCCTTGCGACCAGACAAGATAAATTGTTGAGCCGGGAATATATTCCCACCTCGCAACAAGATTCGACCTGAACTCAAATACATCGAAATTCGGATTTTGGAAGCTGTAGTCAATGCTTCCATCCTGATTTTCATCAACACTGTAAACTTTGTCTTTCACATCATAAGATAGTTCATCAGATGTATAAGTGTGAAAACGATCATAGTAATCATCAGCCTGAGATTCTGTAATTTTTTTGAAATCTGAGTATAGGCCTGAATAAAGAAATGGCTGACCCCAGAACTGAATCGAAATGTCAGGTGTTATACCAAAATTTATTCGGATATCTGCACTCATACTTTCAGTATTAATAGTGGAAACGATATACCTGTTTTCGTTATTATATTCTTCGGTTACGACATATTGAATATCCCACCTGTTGTTGCTGTACGAAGGTTCTACTGATATGCTCAGGGCATCCAAAGGCCTGAATCTTATTTCAAATCCTACTCTGTAATTTTTCGAGTAGTTAAGGTCTCCGGCTCCATAAAAGCCTCTGATTTGAAAAATCAGCCTTTTTCTTTCATCGGTTTCAATAAATGACCAGATATTTGTACTACCTGGCAATTTTAATGCCGGCCCTCCACGCAGGTCAGACCTTGAGACATCTTGTCCGCTTCTGTTAATCCCAGCTCCAAAAGACCAATAGTTTTTAAACTGCATATGCGCATTTAAATCTGCACCAAGATAAAGTCTGTTTCCTCCAAAATCCCACCCCATCCATTGTGCAGCATTAAAATTTAAACTTCTGAATATTCCAAACGGTTCCCAAATGCGATATCCTACCCAGGCAATCTGTTGAATTATATCTGCTTCTCTAAGGTATCCCATATCATTTAGCTCCAGGCCGGGTGTTCTCCAAGTAACAAATCCTCCATACCTCCAGTGCCCTCCACCTATTTTGCCTCCTTCAAGAGTTCCTCCATTACCGGTCAGCGATGTACGGTTTGAATCCAGAGTAAGATGAGATGCATCAGGACGTTGATAATAACGTCGTGATGATGTTTGCTGAATAAGCATTGATTCTTTACTACCAGCTATATGACTGACAACTGCGGTTGCAGAGAAAAAATAGTTTTTCTCTTTCCAGAAATTTGTAAAGTCTAGTCCACCTGTGTAAGCTGATTTGGTAAGAAATTCCAGAGAGGGGTCATCTATTCTGCGATTCGTTGCAGTAAACATTCCTCCAAGGATTCTGTTACCTTTATTGAAATCCTTTTGAAGACGTGTATTGAAGAAATTTGTCATAGGTTCGACAACCTCTTTTCTTCTTTCACCGGCATTATCAATCGTAGCAAATTCCTCTTTGACAATGCTTTCCATAATCCCCACTGACAATCCATTTCGTGTTTTGCCGGAAAGTTTAAATGCACCAAGAATAGATGAAAACTCTGGTTGATCGGAATACTCATTTTCATTCAATTCCGGATATCCATGAGGTCTTCTCCCGATACGACGCGAATAAAACAGGTTGTCCATTCCCAACGGACCGTCATTAGTAACCGGGAAATTAAAAATATTACTTCCCTCAATAAAAAATGGTCTTTTTTCTTCAAAAAAAGATTCAAAGGCAGTAAGGTTCACCTCACTCGGATCAGCTTCTACCTGCCCGAAATCGGGATTCACAGTGAAGTTTAATGTTAAATCATTGGTTACGGCTATTTTCCCGTCTACACCAAGAGAGTAGCCATTGTCGTTACCGGTTGCAAAGGGATTACCTTCTTCTTTCTGATAGGTTTCGATATTACCCATAGCATAAGGAATAAACTCAACCTCTTTTTTGGGTTTTATTCCGGAAATCCCTTCCAATTCTCCAAAGAGACTTACCCATCTGGACGATTCAACCGGTATATGTTGCCACACAGAAAACTCCTGCTTGCGGAAGAGTTGTCTCATAATTTGCAAACCCCAGGTATGTGTCTGCTCTTTTGCAAAGCGAAGTTGCGTAAAAGGAATTCGCATCTCAGCAGACCATCCCTTTGAATCAGTTGAAACTTTTACATACCAAACCGGATTCCATGTTAAATCCATATGGTCTTCATTCGTTACTATTAAGTCGGCTTTTACACCTGCCGCATTTACAGCAAAACTGAATGCTGTCAGTTTGTCGGCATAGCTGTCGATACCGATTGCTACCCAGTCGCCTTCAAATTCATCACGGCGTGTCAGCCTTCTTTCAATCTTGTCAGGCTCAGTATCCCAGGCTCTTATGGCAACATACAGATTATTGTCATCATAAAGAATCTTGAAAGATGTCTCCTGCGACGGCTCTTTCCCGTCATAAGGTTCCCGCTGTAGAAAACCACTGCCCCACTCAACTAAATTCCAGACAGAATCGCTGGTAATCCCGTCAATTTCAGGAGCATTTCCAGTAATCATTTTTGTGGAATATGTCTTTATTTGCGAAAATGCAGGTAAATGAATAGCCATTAACAGGATTAATGACCCTGCAAATATTCTGGAAGTTAATCTATTACGTACTTTTTGCAACATTCTAAAAAAGTATGATAATAAAGGCTATTAAGGGTCATACTTGAATATGACGACTAATTTGATGAATCGTTACAGCTACATAGTTACATATTCAAAACTGTAAAAATACTTATTTATTTTTTAGGTACTTGACATTTGCGAAATAATACATTAAATTTGCATCATCAAATAAAGTTATTGCTATGAAAAATTTAACTTTACTCATTGCATTAATTGCACTGTTTTTCCAGTCATTTTCGATAGATATAAACTTTGTAAAACAGTTTGAAGGTACATCCCAAGCCGTTACGTTTTACGGCGATTACGGTTTTGTGTCCACAGGTAAAAAAATTAATATTCTTGATCTCTCCAATTTATCAGACATCCATATTATCAATACTATTATGCTTACCGGTAATGACTATGTCAGTACAATGGTAGTGGATCCGGAAAAAGAAATACTGATTGTCGGAATGGATTTTGTTACCAAAATTTATTCAATTGCCAATCCAGTATTTCCCATATTAATATCGGATATTCAATCTTCTGCCAATAAAATAGTTATTGATGAGAACAACCTTATAATTTCCGGGCAGCAAAATATTATTTTTTATAATATATCCGACCCCAATAATCCCATACAACTTTCAAATACTTTGATTGATTTTAACGATGGATTTTTCTGTATCAGAGACAATTATCTTTACGCATTCACGCAATGTGGGTATAGTGGGCCGCATTCAATTATCAGCTTCGACATCAGCAATCCTGAAAATCCGCAATATATAACTTATCTGGAGATAGGGTATTATTACGCTCCCTGGCCGGAGGAGATGGATGTTAAAGATGATTTTATCTTTATGGCTCTTGCAGATTCCTTGAAAGTATTTGAAATTCAGGGTGGAGGAACACTAACGTATAACACCTGGTTTGTCCTTCCCGATGATATTCATTCATTCCATATTGAGGGAGATTATCTGTATGCAGGACTGGAATCGGGATTAAAAGTTTACGATATCTCTGATTTTGAAAACATTCAGGAAGTCGGTGGATATGATTACGAAACACGTTTCTGTGATATTGATGTTTCAGGTGACAAGGTATTTATTGCAGGGAATACTAATGGATTTAAAATCCTGAAAACAAATGACATGTCAAATATTGAAGAAAAGTATTTCTACCCATATACAGATATCCCCTATGGTATCTGCTTTAACGGTAATGTTGCGTTTTTTAGTTTATACAGCAGGGGGCTTCAGGCTGTGTATCTTGAGGATCCGCTTAATCCGGTTAATCTCGGTAATTACGAAACAGAACAATTAAGAATATTAAAGTACAACGATCACGCAGTTTTCGGATTAAAAAATACCGGTAGTGACAGTTTGCTAATCTTTGACGTGTCAGATGTTAATCAGATCAATCAGGCGGCAATCATTACATCTCAAACCGGGATTTCAGATTTTGTATTTTCCGGCGATTATCTTTTGATAAATGAATATAACCTGGGAATAAGAGTATTTGATATTTCCGACCCCTTAAATCCCGAAGAAGTTGGCTCTCAAGCCTTAAATTCAGGGTCAAAACTGGCAGTTGACAATAATATCCTTTTCATCGGTGGCCAATACGGCATGACGGATACAGCAAGAATTAAAATTGCAGCTTATGATATATCATTGCTACCGCAAATGACTTTTTTAAATGATTATTTTTTCGATGACACTCAAAAGTATCATATCCAAAAGATAATTCCCGACTTGCCCAATTTATATTTGGGAGTGTGGAAGGGTATAGTGTCAATGGAATATGATGACAGTTTTACTGTGAATGATGAATTGCTATTCACGGGTCCGGATTATAATCATTGCAAAAATTTTCTAAAAGACAATGAATATATTTTCTTTAATATGTTTTCAAATACTTCCGACACAAAGGCGGTTAAAATTATTAACGGTAATCAGCTGCAGGAGGATGAACTTAATGTAAATTTCGTGCCAAGTGCAAAATATGACTCATATTTTTTCAGCCTGAAATATAAAAACGGCTATTCAATTTATATGCAGGGAGATTTTGGATTTGAGCCTCCTCAAAATTTTATGGTCTCTATGATGGGAAATTGCACTTTCGAGTTGAGCTGGGACCCACCACAAACCGCAACTCCTTCCTATTATCTTATTTATCAAAACGGAGAACAAATTGATTCTATTACTGGTACCTCCTATACTCTCGAGTTGTACTTTTCATCCTACAATGAGTTTTATGTTGTTGCCGGATACATTGACCCAAATGGATTGTCAATGCCATCAAATATGTTTTCTGTTGGAATTCCCGGCGGATACGAAGTTCCATATTGGGAAGACTTTGAATACGGTTGTATCAATTGGTACTCAATGCCGGTTGTTGGTAATGACGACTTTTATCACTGCGATTCTATTTCCTATGAAGGTAGTAATAGCCTTGCTTTTTATTCTGATGCACCCGGTTCACAGACAAAATGCGGGCCTCAATATTTACTCCAATTTGCAGTTTGCCCTCCAACAGTTGTTACATTCAGGTATAAAATTCCGGGTAACGGAAATGATTTCGACAAACTATATTTTTACCTCGATACCATGCAAATTGCCGGGCCTTTTGAGATGACTGATGAATGGGCATATTTTGAAATCGAAATAGATGTGTACGAAGAGTTTAATTTGGATTTTCTTGCTATAGCGGATAATGGTGCCGGAATCTTTATTGATAACTTTTCTGTTGAATTAGGAGTTGGTGTTAATGAGAATGATATTGGGAATAATAATCTTTCAATATACCCAAACCCGGTAATTAATACTTTAAATGTTCAACAGAATTACTTTGCGAATCAATCTTACGATTTTGAAATCCTGTCAATAGAAGGACAACCCATTAAACATTTTAATAAATCATTTTATACAACTGGCAGACAGACCATCTCATTTGATACGGGAGATTTGAAAAGCGGGATCTATTTTTTGAAAATTATTTCCGAAGGGGGTGTGATTGTCAGGAAATTTGCTGTAAATGCCCGATAGCAAAATATTTCAATAGAATAAAATCGTCAATTTTACCGTTTTTCTAATATCTTTGTTTCTAAATTAAAAACTGTGTTATGAAGCGCAATTATCTGATTATTGTAATAGTATTCTTTTCCTCATTAGTTTTTGTATCCTGCAGTGGCGATAAAATAACAAGTCAAAGGTCATCGGGCAAAACAGCCGAAGTAATTGTTGTTATGAGTTCAGAAGCCCAATGGAAGGGTATTATTGGCGATACACTTCGGGCTTTTTTCGATAAGGAATATCCTCAGTTACCCCAGCCCGAATCCTATTTTAGTGCGGTTTATACACCAAGAGCAATTTTCACCAGCTCGAAGTTGTTCAAGCCTCATCACAATATATTTATTGTTGAAATTGATAAAAAATATGAGAAAGCTGAATTAAATGCAAGAAAGAATGTGTGGGCTAAGCCCCAGCGTGTCATCCAAATAACCGCACCTGACACAGATGCATTTATCACACTTTTTGAAGTGGAAAAGGATTTCATCCTGACAGTTCTTGAAGATTCGGAAAGACAAAGGCTAGTGAATACTTTTGCGGCGTTCAAGGATTACGCTGTACAGGAGGAGGTAAGAAAAAGTTTCCATTTCTCAATTGAGATACCCGGAGGTTTTTATGTGGCAAAGAAATTTTCAAACTTTATGTGGATAAGGAAAGAGACCGGGAAATTCAGCCAGGGAATAATGATTTACTCATACGATTATACAGATACAGCTGCGTTTAATCAAAAAAGGATTACATCATATCGCGACTCTATAACAAAAGCATATATTCCCGGTCCCTCCGAAGGGTCATATATGTCTGTATCAAAGGATTATATTAAACCTGTAAGTAAGCAAGTTGACTTTAGTGGTTTGTTTGCAGTAGAAACTCGCGGGCTTTGGAAAGTTGAAGGAGATTTTATGGGAGGACCGTTTATAAACTATACTTTTGTTGATGAAAAGCGTAATAAGGTCATTACTATTGATGGCTATGTTTATGCTCCAAATGCTCCCAAACGAAATATGGTTATGCAACTCGAATCAATTATATGGTCGTTTAAGTTTGTTAAGTAACTGAAAAAAGATTGCATTTTGGCTTTGAAAGTTGGAAATTATCGGTTAAAATCGAGAAATTAAGTTTAAATTCTCGATTATGTTCGAGAATTTAAGTCGAAAATTTCGATTAGAATCGAAATTTTTATTATCTTTGTCGTTAAGATTTTTATCAATGATAAAAAGAGAACTGGAACAAATAATAAACAATAAATTATATTTAGGTAAGGCTATTATTATACTTGGGCCTCGACAAGTTGGTAAAACAACTTTATTAAGGAAAATTGTCGACAGAATTCAAAATAATGTATTATGGCTTAATGGAGATGAGCCTGGAGTCAGGTCAATGATGAGTAATATAGGTTCGATGAGATTAAAACAAATTATTGGCAATAATGATACAGTTATTATTGATGAGGCCCAACGTATTGAGAATATAGGGATTACAATAAAATTAATAACTGATAATTTTCCTGAAATTCAAGTTTTAGCATCGGGTTCCTCTGCTTTTGAGTTGGCAAATAAAATTAATGAACCGCTAACAGGACGAAAATGGGAATATTTACTTTACCCGGTTTCTTTCGCTGAAATATCAAATCATACAGATTTATTTACTGAGATGCAAAATCTTGAAAATAGATTGATTTTTGGATACTATCCGGAAGTGGTGACATCATCAGGCAATGAAAAAGATATATTGAAACAACTTTCCGATAGTTATCTTTATAAAGATTTATTAATTTGGGAGAATATCAAAAAACCATCAAAAATAGAATCATTGCTTAAAGCTTTGGCATTTCAGGTTGGTCATCAGGTATCATATAATGAATTAAGCCAGATAGTCGGGCTAGATAAAGAAACTATTGAAAAATATATTGACCTTCTTGAAAAGGTTTTTGTTATTTTTCGACTTGGGGCGTTGAGCAGAAATCTTCGAAATGAACTAAAAAGGACAAGAAAGATATATTTCTATGATAACGGAATAAGAAATGCATTGATCGCAAATTTCAATCCTTTAAGTTTAAGGCAGGATACAGGTCAACTTTGGGAAAATTTTCTTATAAGCGAACGTGTAAAATTTACAAATTATCAGGGAATGTGGATGAACCGTTACTTCTGGCGAACGCATACACAACAGGAAATTGACTATGTTGAAGAATATGATGGCAAACTTTATGCTTATGAGTTTAAGTGGGGAAAAGGTAAAAAATACTCCTTTCCAAAATCGTTTGTTCAGGCTTATCCCGAACACGAAACGAAAGTAATAACACCTGACAATTATATAGAATTTATAACAATAAATAAATGATAGAATTATTTTTGTGCATAATATTTTTTTACAAATGAAATTAACATGTTTTCCGGTTTTTTTATTTCTTTTCATAGGCCCGATTGTTTTGGGGCAGAAGACTATAACTCTGAAAATGTGTAATGATAGTGCTGTAAGTAAATACCCTTTGTCGCGTCAGTTCGAACTCTTATCAACATCAAATGAATTGAAATTGAAAAATATTGGCAAGAATTACCTTCCAACATTAATGTTAAACGGGCAGGCTCATTATCAATCGGATGTAACAAAAACGCCTATTGCAAATTTAAATATTCCTATTGAAATTCCTGTTTTGGATAAAGATTGGTATAGAATATCTCTTGATGTTAACCAGACAGTCTATGATGGTGGCATAACCTCGCGGTTAAAAAATGTGGAGGATGCAAATCTCAAAATTGATGAGAAAAATGTGGAGATCCAGTTGTATGCTTTGAAAGAGCAGGTAACACAGATGTATTTCAATATCTTATTGCTTAAAGAGGGTGAAAGAACACTCTTGCTCCTTAAAAATACTCTTACTGCAAAGTTGTCGGAAGTTGAATCAGGTATTGCTAATGGTGTCATACTTTCATCAAATGCTGATATCATAAATGCTGAGATAATCGATATTGAACAGAAGATCAGCGAAACGGAAATTGCGACAATGTCGTTATATAAAAGTCTTAATGAGTTGACAGGATTTAACTTAACCGGGGAAACAATATTGGTAGTTCCAAACCCGGAAATAAATATCAATTCATTTAAAAATAACAGGCTTGAATATTCCCTGATGATAATGCAGCAAACCAAACTTACTGCTCTCAAAGAGTCAGTATCTACAAAACGTTTGCCGCGCCTTTCTGCATTCGGGCAAGCAGGGTATGGAAGGCCGGGATATGATATGCTGAAAGATCAATTTGATGATTTTTATATGGTTGGGCTTCGTCTGAACTGGAATATCTGGGATTGGAATCATACAAGAAATGAAAAGAAAATACTGGATATTCAAAATGATATAGTCTCAACAAACAAGGAGACATTTGATAAAAATCTGAGAGTTGAGCTACAGAGTAAAATTGCTGAGGTTAGGAAATATGAGGAGATGATAAAAAGGGATAATGAAATTATTAAGCTGAGAACCAGAATAGTTAAAGCCTATTCTTCACAGTTAGATAACGGAGTTATAACATCAACCGAATACCTTACTCAGGTAAACGAAGAGGCAAAGGCAACATTGAACCTGAAAACACATAAAATTCAACTGATAAATGCAAAACTTGACTATATTGCAGCACTGGGAAATCTTTAAATCAATACAATAAAAGCAAACAGATGAAAGCAAAAAGAATTATCTTTATCTTAGCCGTTGTTTTAGCATCCTGTTCCGGTAATGAAAATTTGTCGGATGCTTATGGTAATTTTGAATCGAATGATGTTGTTGTATCTGCTGAAGCCAATGGAAAAATTTTAGTGTTGAACATCCAGGAAGGACAGAAACTGGTTAAGAGTGATATTGTTGGAATAATTGATACAACTGATTTTACTTTGAAAAAACAGCAGTTGTTAGCACAAAAAAAGGCGGTTGCTTCAAAAATTGAAAATATCAGGGCGCAGATTGAGGTTCAGGAGCAACAAAAAAAGAATTTACTTGTTGATAAAGCAAGAGTTGAAAAGATGCTAAATGATGGTGCGGCAACGCAAAAGCAGTTGGATGATATTAACGGAAAGATTGATTTGGTAAATGCACAGATATCTTCAATTAATACACAGAATGTTTTGGTTCGGTCGGAATTGGATGTGATAAAAACACAGATTTCTCAGGTAGAGGAAGGAATAAAAAAGTGTAAAATTGTAAATCCTTTGAAAGGAACAGTTCTTGAAAAATATGCCGAACAGGGAGAGATAACAGCTTTTGGAAAGCCGGTGTATAAAATTGCTGATCTGGATGTGCTTAATCTGAAAGTTTACGTGAGCGGTGATCAGCTACCGCATATTAAACTGGGACAGCAGACAGAAGTGCTGATTGATGATACAAAAAAGGGAAACAGGAAACTGACTGGTGTTGTTAGTTGGATTTCTTCGAATGCGGAGTTTACTCCGAAAATTATTCAGACAAAAGAAGAGAGAGTAAATATGGTGTATGCGGTTAAAATACGGGTAAAAAATGATGGCAGCCTTAAAATAGGAATGCCGGGTGAAGCAAATTTTTGAATATTAATAAATAAATTTAAATAATCACTAATTAAAAATTTTAAGTATGAAAAAGATGAGAATTCTGACAACATTGATGATTGTGGTATTTGCTGCAGGAAATCTGTTGGCACAAACTTTCAAATCAGATGATATCCTTGGAATCTGGTTTAATGAAGAAAAGGATGGGAAAGTGGAAATTTATAAAGAAGATGGAAAATATTACGGTAAGCTTATTTGGCTGCTAAACCCGATTGATGAAGAGACAGGTAAGGCAAAACTGGATAAACATAATGATGATGAAGAGCTTCAAAAAAGACCGGTAAAAGGTTTACTGTTAATGAATAGATTTACTTTTGATGAAGATGACGTGGAGTGGGATGATGGTACAATTTATGATCCGAAAAAAGGTAGTACATACTCCTGTTATATGAAGTTAATTGATATGAATGAGCTGAAAGTCAGGGGCTATATTGGCATCTCTTTGATTGGCCGGACAACCTACTGGACAAGAACTACCAAGTAACATTCGACCTGTAAGGATTGTGAACCGGCATTTGAGGTTGTTACCACTTGCAGGTCTGGCGGAAGATAAATTGTAATGGATAATCCTGCGATTTCAATTGAAAATATCATAAAAAGCTATGATAAAGTTGTAGCTCTGAATGATATTTCGTTTGAGGTTGATAAGGGTGAATTATT
The DNA here is from genome assembly GCA_029934735.1 of Bacteroidales bacterium. GTDB lineage: Bacteria > Bacteroidota > Bacteroidia > Bacteroidales > JAADJA01 > JAADJA01. The sequence goes on along the minus strand of JAOZLR010000035.1, from coordinate 1,042 downwards.
CGGGCTCATTGGTCCTGACGGGGCAGGAAAGACCTCCCTGTTCAGAATCCTGACAACTCTCCTGATACAGGATTCGGGAGCTGCTACTGTTGAAGGCTTTGATGTGGTTAAGGATTATAAAAAACTGCGTCAAATTATTGGATATATGCCAGGAAGGTTTTCCTTGTACCCCGATTTGACGGTGGAGGAGAACCTTCGTTTTTTTGCAACAATCTTTGATACAACAATAGAGGATAACTATGATCTGATAAAGACAATTTACAGGCAGATAGAACCATTCAAAAAGCGGCTTGCAGGAAATCTTTCCGGAGGTATGAAACAAAAACTGGCATTGTCGTGTGCCCTGATCCATAAACCAGAAGTCCTGTTTCTCGATGAGCCTACTACTGGTGTTGATGCAGTATCACGAAAGGAGTTTTGGGAGATGCTGAAAGAGCTTCAAAAAAAAGATATTACAATTTTGGTTTCCACACCTTATATGGATGAAGCAAGTATGTGCGACAGAGTTGCCCTGATACAGAAAGGTAAAATCCTTGAAGTAGAAACACCCGAAGTGATAGTTAAATCATACCCCCATCCATTGTGGGCTGTAATAAGTTCGGACATGTACAAACTTGAAAGTGATTTGCAAAGTTTTGAAAAATCTGTTTCTGTCTATCGTTTTGGCGATAGTATCCATTTGTCAGTTAAGGATGATGATATTTATGGTTCTGATATTAAAGAGTTTTTGGAAAGCAAAAATCAAAATAAAATAAAGGTTGAAAAGATTGATGCCAACATCGAAGATTGTTTTATGGCATTAATGACAAATTCTGACCTGTAAGGTTTTGTAAGGCCAGTGCGCAGGAATCAACCTTGCAGGTCTGAATGGAAATAAAGTAATAAAATAAATAGAAAAATGACCTGTAGGGTTTTATACGGCCGGTGCGCCGAAACCAACCTTGCAGGTCTAAATGGAGATTAATTAATAAAACAAATAAGACCTGCAAGGTTTATCTCACGCGCAATGCTTGCTGCGTAAACCGTACAGGTCGGGGAAAAT
>JAOZLR010000252.1 GCA_029934735.1 Bacteroidales bacterium | reverse complement strand
CAATGCGCGACATTACACATTTTGTTATCCATTCGCCAACCACATTATTGATTTTCTGTGCAAAATCCACACTTTGTGAAAAGGCGGAATTTGCATCCTCAAAATTGCCAGTCAGATAAAAAATATAACCCAGCTCATAATATGAAGATGAAAGCTGTTTGTTGATTGCCTCATTATCTGTTTTCGTGTTGAGCTTCTTTCTGTATTCTTTAATGATTTCATTTACATATCTCGCAGCATCATTTAGCTTTCCATTTCTTCTTAAAAAACCCACAAACCCGGAGAGAAACAGTAAATAATAATCCTCAGCGAAATCCTTATTTGTGAGGTGTATCTTTATTTGCTCTTTATCTGTTACGTTTTCTAAAAACTCACTATAAAAGGTGCTTCGTTTTCGATAAACAAAATAGGTATGAACTAGTTCAAAGTCAAAAAGTTCCGCCTTCTCAGTACTGTATGAATTAAAAAATTTCAGAAGAGAAGAAAAAAGCCGGTCTTTGCAGACAGCATCTCCGTCTTTAACATTGTTAATTAATATAAAGGTCTGTTCAATCTCATATAAACATTCATAAAATCTGCCAAGCTCATATTTTATCCTGATATAGTCTTGTCCGATGAGATTAAGCATCTCCTCAACCTGATCACTATGAAATAGCTGAAATGCCTGCTCAGAAAGTTTCCTGAGATTATAGATTCCCTCGGAAGTAATTAACGGCTGATTTTTGAAATATAGTGCAATCTTCTGATGGAGACTTTTTTTAACTGATGATTGGCTCAAATAATCAGTGCTGACAGCATTGATGAATTGCCGGTGAAAGAGTGTTATTAATGAAACATTGTCCGACATTTTTTCGATCAGAAAGGGAGATAGTTGACTGAAAAGACGTGCCCAGGGTGCTATTGGTAACTTCCCTGACAGATTTTTGTGAAATTGATTTTCAATTGTTTTTACCACCATTTCATCTGAAGATAAAATATCGAGTATCTCTTTCTCACTTAATCCGTTTTTGGAGCAAACTAAATACCCCAGCGACCTGTCAACAAGAATTTTTTGGTGATGATATACTTTAGAAAGATTATTAATGAATGCATTTATGCTGCTGACGATATCGTGCTTTAGCTTCTTGTTGAAAGAGATGTCAAAACTTCTCCAGTTTCTGACTTCTTCAAAAGCAATGGTAAGATATAATGGCGAGCATCCTGATTTCTCAAATTTGTCCAATACGAATTCTATTTGCTGGTCAGTTGCTGTCCGGTTTATTCCCTCTAACAGTTTTTTCAGGATTTCTGACCCATCTTTTCTGTCAAGAGGTTTAAGCTGGATGAAATTGTTTTGATGGTTCTCTCCGTTGAACTTTACTTTTAACTGGTCAAGATATCCGCTGTCATCTTTATAATGTTCATCTTCCAAAACTGAAATTATTAGCTTTAGCTGCGGAGATAATTCATCAGGTAACCATTTTAAATAGCTCTTCTCAAATAGCTGATCAAGCGCATCTATAAAAATGACAACTTTCAAGTTAATCTCAGAAAGTATGGAGGCTACCTGATCATTAAAAATGTCATCATTAAAAATACTCTCCAGTTTAACAGCTTCTTTTGTGTCTATCTCCTTAATGATTGATATTAGAAGATCTCGGATATTAGAGGACTTTTCACTGGCACCTACAAATCTGTAGATGAGTTTATTAGCTTTGCTGTTGCCGGCATTATCAATGGCTTTTGCCATAAGTGCCGTTTTGCCCATTCCTGATTTACCATAAACAACCAGAGGGGCATCTGAAGGCTTTGAAATATAATTATGAATTTTTTTCAATACTCCTTCACGCCCGACAAACACCTTCAATCGTTCCTGCTTGAATGCAAGATGTTCGGTCTTTGTATTTTCTTCGATACTACTTTCTGCAATATTCTTTATCTGTTTTGCAACTGATGACTTGAGGTAATGCAGAATCCACTCTTTGAAAATTTCAAGATAATTTTCATCTACTTTATCTGGTGAAACCAGGGATGTTTTTAGCTCTAATAGATTTTCTTTTTTGAGAGTCTTTTTCAGGTTTCCTCTGAATCTTTTGAGACTTTCGTTTGCCGAATCGAAAAAAACAGATTTGCTTGTTTCATATTTACCAAGAGTAATTTCTCTTATAAATCCACCAATATATTCCAGATCGAAAAAATACTGTGCATCATTTTTCCTATCCTGTTTGTTTGAGATTTTTAAATTCTTGCCATAGGGATATACTCCTTCGATAACTTCATGTTCAGTAGCTGATATGAAGTATTTATTTGTGTCGGTTATTGAGTCAATATTTGCAACTGCTTGTTGCAGAGACTTACGAAGCAGATTTTCTGCCTCTTCCCAGTTATTATACTCTGTGAACCTGCCTTCTCTTGGTCTGATTACATAAGCCGTCGAGTTCCCTGTCATAAGATGGTTTTCGTCAGGCTGATACCATTCTTTCAAAAACAACTGGCTCTCTTCATTCCCTGAATAATAATCAAGGATTTTTTCAAATTCTGTTTTTTCTATTGCATAAGGCAGTGGTATCCACCCATAGCGGTTTCCCAGCATGATTAAGAAATTGGGATGTGGATAGTGCTTGCAGGTGTTGACCTCCTTGAGGCATATCTCAATAGTTTTCTGGTCAAGCTGGGCTTCCTCATTCACACCCCACCTCAGATCAATGGATTGAAATTGGTATCCATAAGATGCGCAATAAGCTTCAATTTCGGGGAAAACTTTTGTTTGCATAACCTCACGCTCTCCTGTGAAATCGCTAAAAGTGGAGGAGATAAACAACCGGAATGTTTTGTTGTGCATATTTAATCAGTTTATTGTAAGGACTGTTTAATGTTTGTCATAGTGTGCTTAAATACTTGAATATTAAATAAACCCCTAAAACAAATAATATGAATGACCAAAGATAAATCTTTTTGTAGTGCAATATGAAAAGAACACCAATTAAAGAATCCTCCTACCACATCTTTTCTTTATCTTTGTCGCCTGAAACAATATTTCTTTGTTTGGTAAGTTATAAAGTTAATTTTGTGGTCTAAAATTTAATGATGGCTGGCAGAAAAAAAAACAAAAATTATTTCCTGGGGTTTTTGGTAAGCAAGCGATTTTTTATTAATCTCGGCATTGCTGTCGTGCTTATTATGATCCTGATATTTATTGCTATCAAGCTTCTTGATGTATACACCGAGCATGGAGAGGAAGTAAAACTACCTGATTTTAAAGGTATGATTGTTATGCAATTTGATTCTACCGGATTTGGGGATGATTTTGACTTTTTTGTTATTGACTCTGTTTATGATAAGAGTAAGCCTGGTGGGACAGTTGTTATGCAATTGCCACTTTCAGGCTCAAAGGTTAAAAAGGGTAGGAGTGTTTATCTCACTGTTGTCGCTATGACTCCCGAGTTGGTCTATATGCCTGATCTGAAGGATCTGACGCTCAGACAGGCTGTAAATGTGCTTGAGTCAAGTAAATTAAAAGTTGGGAAATTGAGATATGTTCCGAGTTTTGATAAGAATGCCGTACTTGAGCAGATGTTCGAAGGCGATACTATCTTTCCTGGTGACACCCTGGTGAAGGGCTCTGTAATTGACCTTGAAGTAGGATCGGGTGACAGGACATACGAAATTCCGGTTCCATTCCTGATAGGGAAAACACGTGAGGAAGCTATATATTCAATTAATACTGCCTCATTTAATCTTGGGCATGAGATTTATCTCGACAGCATTATTGATGAGGAGCACTCAAAGGCATATATGCAGGATCCGCGCTGGGATACCGAATTGCCTTATTATCCGGGCGACTCAATACATATTTGGTACAGATCGGATGATTCTGTTAATTTTGAATTATATTTACAAACATTTTTACCTGATTCGTTACGAACTGACAGCCTTGCTGTTGATTCGCTGTTTCAAAATATAGAATGAAAAAGTATTTTATCTACATATTAGCAATAATTTTTCCGGCAATGCTCTTTTCTCAGGAGTATTTGACTGGTGTAGGAAATAATGCTGTGATTAAACAATACCGTGAAGTGCATAAGGCTGATCTTATCCCTGACCTTAAATCGCAGTTTGTAGAATATATTCCACTTGAATTACCGTTTTATGATGATTTTTCAAAAACCGGTATCTATCCTGACAGTACAAAATGGCTGGATAATTATGTTTTTGTAAATTCTGATTATGGCGTATTCCCAATCAATACAGGTGTTGCTACTTTTGATGTTTTAAATGAGTATGGCGATATTTACGGATTTGCCAGTATCTTTCCCTTTGTTGCCGATCTTCTTACCTCCTTTCCAATAAGGTTAGATTCAATCTATGATGAGAGCATTCAGGCAATGCGTCAACTGACTCCGGCTGATTCCTTATATCTCTCGTTTTACTACCAGCCGCAAGGCAGGGG
>JAOZLR010000251.1 GCA_029934735.1 Bacteroidales bacterium | reverse complement strand
TCTGGGAAGAAAGCGGGGAACCCTTTTATATGCCCAATGCCTTCACACCCAATGGCGATGGATTGAATGATGTTTTTGGCGCCATCCCTAAATACGATTATGTAAGTAAATACCACCTCTCAATTTACAACCGCTGGGGACAGCAAATCTTCGAATGCAATGATATTGATTGCGGATGGGACGGTACTTACCAGGGCAATCCTTCTCCAAATGGTGCTTACATTTATCGTATTGTTTATGAAGAAATCAGCCAGCCCGGACTTTCCAAAAGCCTTGACGGGACGGTTGTGTTGGTGAGGTAAAGGATGAACAATTTTCAAAGGATTTTATATACCGCCAAATTAAATCTACCATGCCCAGTGCCTAACAGAATTCATAGCTAAAGCCGGTTTGCGTAACCAATTCCTCCACCAACTCCTTTTTCCGCTCACCGTTGGCGAACTGAGCGAGGAAGCTGGATGCAAACAATCAGAAATGAGTAAGCAAACAGCATTGTTGTAAACACCAGGCTGGCGATATTATTGATTTTGGCGTTGGGTTTTGCGCGGCTCAATAATAGTGACAGCCGCAGTCCGAGCGAGACGTAGGTGAGCAAAATAGATTAAAAGCCGGTGGGTTTGAAGCTTTGCTTTTTTGCAATGCTTTAAAGACAGAGTAGGCTTTGGGTGCCCGGAAAACAATGAGATTGCAATTACAGTGACAAAGCTTGTCCGCAGGATGCATTACCTGCCTGCATATATGTGGATTGAAGTTCCCAGTAAATTTGATGTTCAACAGTCGAAGTAACAAGGTTCGTGCTTGCAGGCTGGTGATGTACTTTGGCGGTGTAATTGCTGAGTTGGTTTCCGGCACTCCGATCTTCCTGTGACTAATCCCTCTAATACTTCTTCAAACTTTTTTCTTATCTTTACGGCAACCAAATTAAACGTCATGAAACGGTTCACCTTTTTGATTTTTACAATCTTCACAGTTTCTGCAGCATTATCTCAATGTTTACCTGACGGGATTACTTTCACAACACAAGAGCAAATTGATAATTTTCAAATAGATTATCCGGGTTGTACAGAAATAGAAGGTGATGTAATGATTTTTTCGGACTACGATATAACGAACTTAATTGGACTCCGTTTTTTAAAGTCTATTACTGGTGAATTAATAATTATGGGGAATGACTCTTTGACTAGTTTAACAGGCTTGGATAGTCTAACAAACATAGGAAGTCATCTTCGAATTGGATATTACTTTGGGGAAGCTATTGGAAATATATCTTTATCTAGTATCACTGGGCTTCACGGTGTAACTTCCATAGGGGGAGATTTAGAAATTTGTGGTAATTCATCTTTGATCAACCTAAATGGACTAGACAATATAGAACCAGAATCAATTTTTGAATTATTCATTTCTAATAACGACTTGTTATCCAGTTGCGAAGCCCAAAGTGTTTGTAATTATCTGGCTTCTTCATCCTATATTGTTGCTATCCACGAAAATACACTCGGTTGTAACTCCATTGCAGAAGTTAAAGAAGCTTGCGAAACGGTTTCAATTAAAGAAATGAAATTAATGGACCTTAAAATTACGCCAAACCCTTTCAACAACTCAACAACTATCTCCTACAATCTCCCCCAGCAAGCAACCGTTCAAATCTCCATTTTCAACCATCTGGGTAAGCAAGTTGACTTCATCCAACAAAATCAATCCTCAGGAAAACAGCAAATAACCTGGGATGCATCCGGGCTACCATCGGGGGTTTATTATTTCCGTATGCAAGCTGGGGAGCAGGTGGCTTCGGGGAAATTGCTACTCGTAAAGTAAGCCTTACACATAAGTATATACTTTAATGCCAGCTTATTAGACGCATTCAGCCCGCCGGATAAGCATTGCGTTGTCCTTCCGGAGAAGTACTGTTAGAAGTGACCCTGTGGCTTCCTGAATCAATATTCAATCCTTGTTTTAATACTCAACTCAGTGCTAAATGCCAACGGAATCATCGGCAATTAAATGGATTCTTTTTAGTGATTTTGGCAAGGTTTTTTCTGGCAAGAAATAGGGAGCATTCGTTGCCATTTTAGGTGATTTTAGGCAATAATTCACGCCTATGTAAAGAGCTATAAAACAAATATATACAAGGGTGCTTGGGAGCAAATCAGACCCTTCCTTATATGTATGTATTACGAATCTGCTCCCAACCTACATATTTTCCTTGTAATTTTCAATCAGTTTGGCAGGGTTACAGGCTACCAGTTTGACTACACGGAAGCTGCTCCTGTTGGTTGGTTTACCGGGTTTACCTGAATCGCTCCATAATTTATCAAACTTTTTCCGGTTTTTACTTGACCTTTTCCAGGAACTAAGCTCCAAGGTTACTCCCATCGCATAAACAAATAGCTTCAATTCCTCAGGTTTGTGAAGGTTCAAGGTCTTGATATACTGGTCAGATCCATATTTTTTGCGAATAAAGCTTGTCAGTAGCGGCATATGGATGACACTGTATTTATTTTGGTGAGATTCTATTTCCCTCATTACTTTCAGCCGTATCTGATCATCTTTCCCCTTTATTTGTGCACGTTCCAGCAACGAACCTTTTTTAACTTTTGTATTTAACTTTTTATTAATCCAATCAAGTTTTGCTGAAAGTGTAAACCTGTCCGCATGCCATTCGAGTTTAAGTGGGTCGACTGCTTCGTTGAAGACTGGAAACACATCTTTGTAGTCATCAGCGTTCTCCATAAGGAAAAGCAAAATTTTGATTGCTGCACCCATTTCATCCCTGAATTTTGACGAGAAAACTTTTACCGCTTCAAGCATTAGTTCCTTTATTTCTTCATCATCGAGATCATCAAATGCATCGTCCTTTATGATGGGGCTTATATAATCTTCCGCCGCAATATCCTGTATGGTTTGGATATCCATTTCCTGTAGCAACTTTCCCTCTGTGCTGTAACTGATAAGGTCACCCTTCAATAAATTTATGGCATCCTCAAAGTGTTCGCTGCTGCCGAATAGAATAAGCAGAATGTTCATCAGCTCTTCTTCCTTTTCTGTCCTGGCTTTTTCTTTCTCAAATTTAATCTTGTCAGTGAATTGCCCCAAGCCATCACTGTCCGCAAGGAAAATATTGTAGGTGTCTTCCAGATATTTATTGCCGTCCAACGCTTCCAAATCGTTGTATGATTGCCGATCAATGTGATCATCCAGTGTACATTTTGCAGCATCAAGGTATTCCATAATATGCTGGGCTTTAACTTCATTGATGCTTTCGACATCATTATCCAGAATGCCTGTTGATTTTAGTATTTCCCCGCAATTTGCTAACCGTTGTAAGGTTTTCTTCAACCTTTCCGGTCTGGTTTGATAGGATTGAACCAGCGTGTTAACCAAGTCAATTTCAAATTCCACTTCATCAATCCTCTCCTCATCCGGCTCGTTGTAAATTCGGAATATTTCCAGTGGCTTATCAACTCGGATTCTTTTAGAGATTTGCTTTTCGTCTTTCAGGGTCATATGGCCCAGGACAATGATTTTTTCAATCTCTTGGTTTTTAATGTTAATGCCTTCTTTGATCGCTGATGTAGTGATTATACCATGAGCCTCATTTCGGATTTTTTGGCGATCCATAAGGTATTGGTAGCCTTCTGTTTCCTTTGTGTCCGCATTGATGTCATCAAAGGTGTAACCGGAAATTTGTTCAACAGTTTCAGCAAGGGCTTTGTTTGCGATCTTACTTGTGTTATTGTATACCAGCATTTTCTGAGTAGCGGAATTATTTCCCTCACTCATATGCCAGTGAATAAGCGTAGCCGTTAAATCCATCATGTTGGTTTTTTCCTTCAGGCTTTTCGTGATTGGCAAATAGATCAATTTATCAACTCTGGGCTTGTCTTCAACCACATTAACAACAGTCAGATTAAGCCTTGTTTCCTCCGTCTCATAAGGCGTTCCGGTCATCAGTAATAACTTTGCCCGAGTGTTTTTCAGATCCTCTCTAAGCTGCTGTATGCGCGTCTGGTGAGCTAGTTGGACAAGCTGATGAGCCTCGTCAATTACGATTACATCGTCTTCTGTTAAGTCCTTAGCGAACCTGACTAGCTGGTGTAAGGTTGAACCGATTACAAGTTCGTTCTTCTCCAAAATATCATCGCCCGCTTCCAGGTTTTCAAGTCGTGTAGTCCACTTGGTTTCGTAGGATGAGCAAACAAGGTCGAATTTGAAGTCAGTATTTAACTGCTTTGGAATGGCTGTGAGAAAAGTGGCGTATATAAATCTGTTGCCTTCTTTCTTTTGGAGATTCATTAACTTCGTTGCAAAAAAGGTTTTACCCGTTCCTGGGTTTGCTTCTAACAGGATTCTTCTTTCTTCATCAATGATATCAAGCAGTTTCTGCTGTTGTTCGCCGATGTAACGTTTAATGGGGAATGGAATAGGCTTTTTCATC
>JAOZLR010000034.1 GCA_029934735.1 Bacteroidales bacterium | reverse complement strand
CTTAAATCCTATTATGTTACCAACAGGTATTTTTTCAATATTTACTGACAAACGCTCCCTTTTTCTATAAATAACTGCTAGTGTTAATTCTTTTTTTAGAATTGGAGCAAGTTGAATATTTAATAAAAAGCCTTCTAATCATTACGATCAGAAGGCTCATTATACTTGGTAAATATTATTGCTGGAGAATTGCTCTCCCACGGAGGACTCTCCCCATCATACTAAATAATTACAGACAAACATCAGTTCGTTAATCAGCTTATAACATGAAAAATTATGTTATTTTTTCCTTTTCTTCCCTTTCTTAGTTGTAATAATCACAACACCGTTGGGAGCGTTGTATTTTTCCATGGCCTGCTCATCTTTAACAATCTTGATTTTTTCAACATCGTCAGGAGATAATTTATCAAGAATTTCTTTGTCTGAGACCTCCTCCCCATCTATAATAACCATTGGAGCCTTGTCGCTGACCATAGATTTTGTACCTCTGATTGTAATTTTGGGATTGTTTGATTCGCTTGCCTTTTTTGTTTTAATAAACAATACACCATTAGGGGCATTATATTCCTTTATTGCTTTTTCTCCTTTTATTACCTCTACAGATTCTATTTTTTCAGGGTCTAACAATTCCAATTCAAAATCAAATTTCTTTCCATCGACATAAATATCAGGTTTTACATTTCCTGCTGTTGATGTTCCTTTTACTCTAATCAGCAGCTTTTCCTGTTTATGACTTTGGCTTTGTTTTTCTTCATTTTCCTGTGCCTGAATTACCGATATAGTTAGTAACATTGCACAAACAGTTAGTAATAAATTTTTCATGATTTTATTTTCTATTGTTTAATAATATGGTGTAATTCACTATTCTATGCTTGTATAAATAATTATCATTTCATCTTCATAAATAATATTTCCCTTAATTATTTCTTGCTCAGAATCAATAAACATATTTTGAGCTTGATTTAGCAAAGCTTCTTTCTCATTATAACTGAGCTTTTTTTGTCCCGGGATGCCAATAAAAAGAGCAATTATTAATATAACCGATGCAGCGGCTGACATGATTCCAATTTTAAACCTGCGTTTCCTAATAGTTCTATTTTGAAAAGAATCCCATAATGTGTCATTAAAATTCTCAGGTGCTTTTCTTTTATAACGTTTCACGAAAGAAGACCATGCTTCAATCATTGAGCGTGAATTATCCGCATTGTCAAACAAAAATTGTTCTTCGTGTAAAGTACTAGCTCCTGCCTCATATTTTTCAGTCAGTTTTTCAATTTTTTTCTCTTTCATAGCAATATGTTTTTTCTAATTCTATGCATACCTGTTTTCTTGCACGTGACAATAAAACTCTGATATGTTCTACTTTAAGTTGTATAGCAGCAGCTATTTCAATAAACTCATAGCCGTCTATGTCTCGCATCATTAAAATTTCTCTTTGTTGTTCAGGTAACTTTTTAAGAATTTTTCCGATAATAATATTTAGCTCTTTCCATTCCAATTGTTCTTGCCCATTTTCCGATTCTAATACCTTAAACTGCAAAGTAGAATCATCTATTTCCGGCTTTTTTTTCTTCAATAAATCAATGCAATAATTGCGAGCCGTTAAGAAAACAAACCCTGTAATATTCGGATGCTGCCCAACTTGTTTACGCTTGACCCAGAGTTTAATCATTATCTCTTGAATAGCATCTTCAGCGTTTGCACTATTTCCAAGCATACGAGCAACCATAGGAAACAACCGCTCTGATAATGAAAACACCTTATGTTTAAAATCTATCGTATTCATTCTATTTTAACAACGAAAAAATGCGTGTACACATAACAAAGGAAGTTGATTTTATTTTAGAATTGATTGTAATATACTGATATTCAATGCGAACAATTGTTTGTTTTTAGGATGCAACAGCGCCAAATTTCTTTACTATGGGAAATACTTGTTAAAAGTACAAAATGAACTGGTGATTTTTAATAAATCTAATTTGAGTAATGCTCAATTGTTGAAATTTCACTACTTGTTGGTAACGGCAGTCTGTCTAAAAACCGGATTATTTCTGTAATTATCTTCAAATATAAGCAGCTTTAAGCAATTGTTTTGGATTGGCTCCTGAAATTTACATGGTCGTCCTGTCTGTCAACGGCTTAGCCCAATCCGCCTACCAGAATCTTGAAGAACGGACAGGGAAAATTTAAAACTCAATTGAGGGTCGTTACTCAGGGAAACCCATATCACAAAAGGCAGTAAGGGTCAATCCTACTGCCTCTTTTTTTGCCTCAACTGAGCCTTAAATCCTATTCTGTTGTGTTTAGTACTTATTCTGATTTTTATTCTTAATATAGTTTTTTACCATTTTTCCGAAATCCTTATCTTTCTTGCGTCTTTCAGCAATAGTAGATTCATAATGGTTTTTTTCCCGCTCCATTTTTAAGTAATTTTCGTAGGACGACCTGTTTATATCTCCTCTTTCAATTGCTGCCACGACTGCACATTCAATTTCTGTTGTATGTGTACAATCTTTAAATTTACAATTATTTGAGAATTCTAATATTGTTTCAAATGTAGTTTCTAATCCTTCCGTATAATCTGCAATCCCTACCTCTCTCATTCCTGGATTATCTATTAATATTCCACCATTTTCAAGAACTTGCAATTCACGATGACTTGTAACATGTTTGCCTCTACTTGAACCTACACTTATTGCACTTGTCCTCATCAATTGTTTACCTAAAAGATTATTTAACAAAGTTGATTTCCCTACTCCCGATGAACCTAACAGACAATAGGTTTTACCATTTTCTATTGTCTCTTTCAGTTCGTTGATTCCTTTTCGAGATTCATTACTTATTGCAAATATTGGTACGTTTTCTATTCTTTCCTGAATGGTAGTAATCAAGGTTGTTAATTCGTTTTCATTCACCAAATCAATTTTATTGAGAATAATAATTGGTTTTACGTTTGAGTTGTTGCTAATAGTCAGATATCTCTCTATTCTGTTAATGTTAAAATCCCTGTCAACGGCTTGTACTATAAAGGCACTATCTATATTTGTTGCAATAATTTGTTTGTCATCTTGTTTTCCGATGGCTTGTCTTTCTATAATAGTTTTTCTTGGGTAAACTTTATGAATAAGAACTTTATCGTTGTCATATTCAGAAATAGCAACCCAGTCGCCAACGGCAGGAAAATCAGACCTTTTACTTGATGAAAAACGTAAGTTTCCAATTATTTCACCTTCATATTCTCTTTCAGTTGTTCTCACAACGTATCTTCCCTTGTGTTCGGATATAATTCGCCCCACTGCAAAAGAGTCAAGATTTTGGTCTTTTCGGTAATTTTCAAATTCGATATTATATCCTAATTCTTCAAGTGTCATTTCCTTTTTTTAGTTTTTACTAAACTAAACGTAAATTATCTTTACATTATCATACTTCGTCAAATTCCTTCGGGTATTGAACAGTCCCGCTAACGTTTTTAAGTCCATCAACTACAAGTTCAAGCCCCATAAATACATTAGTCGGTATGTCATTAGGTGCAGTAATTCCCCATTTCTTTGTCGGCTCAAATCCAAATTTTGGATAATAATTCTCGTGTCCCAAAACAATAACTGACTTGAAATTCAATTTTCTTGCTTTGTCAAGCCCCTTTTTAATTAACTGACCACCAATTCCTTTTTTTTGATACTCTAATTTAACTGCCATAGGAGCAAGTGCCAAACTTTCATATTCATTTTGGTCATTATCAACAATTTTTATTTTTGTGAATAAGATATGACCAACTATATTGTTGTCAATTATCGCAACTAACGAAAGTTCAGGAACAAACGCACTACTGTGTCTTAACATTTCAACAAGTTTCGCTTCTTCTTCCTCTCCGAAAGCAAGTTTATTTATAGTATAAACATCAGAATAATCGTTTATTTTTTCTTTCCTTATCCTTATTTCCATTTTCTTTCCTTTTTGTTCATTTAGAGCGTTCTCTTGTATTAAGCACAACGGTCTTGATAAAATGCGTTTCAATGCATTTTATCTTTTATTGTAGCACGTTTTCATTCATTCAGGATAATTTGATCTGCTATATTCATGAAGAGATTCTCAGTTTTTATTAAGGATTCTCAGTCAAGTATTCCAAATGGTATCGCTGGCCTTCTTCAGTAAGGAATTCTATGTAGCCATCTCCTTTCGTTATTTGGACCTCCTCCCCATTTGCAGAAACCTTTACCGGACCAGCAGAACTTATTTTACAAACTAGGCCTGCTTTTGATAAAATCTCTACTGTTTTAATAGCACCATTTTCCCAGTGCAAATCGAGTTCAAAAGCTCCACGTGTACGAACTCCATTAAATTCTCCCGAGTTCCATTCAGTTGGCAATGCAGGCAATATATGAATAATTCCTTCATGTGACTGAACCAACATCTCGGATATCGCAGCAGTGACTCCCAGCGATCCATCAACCTGAAGTGGCGTAAAGCACTTGGCAAAAAGGGATAAATAACACTGTTCCTTTAAGTATCCCTTATATATTGAATTTGCCCGATCTCCATCGAATAATCTTGCCCATAGGGCCATTTTCCATGCACGTGAAAAGCCAGTCCCCCCGTCACCCCGTTGTTCGAGTACGGCTTTGATGGGTATAACTAGTTCCTGCGTTGATTTGGCAGAAAGCACATTCCCAGGATACAATCCGTACAAGTGGGAAAAGTGCCTGTGCTTGTCTTCCAATTGTCCAAAATCTTCTGTCCATTCCTGTAATGTGCCATCCTTCCCTATCTGTGAAGGCACCAGTCGATCCCTGGCTTTTGAGACTTCACGGGAATATTCCTCATCCTTGCGCAGAACCTTGGTTGCCTGTATATAATAATTAAACAGATCCTTCAAAATCTGCATATCCATAGTAGAGCCGGCGACAATGGTAGTAAAATAGTACATCCCGGTAACTTCATCGTAGAAATACTCATATCCGGGGCCCTCAGGTGGATTTTCCGGAGAGTTTGATGGATTGGTAACAAGCCATCTTCCATTGGGATGTTCTACGAGGAATTCCATAAAAAAGTCAACAGACCCTTTAATGATCGGATATATCCGCTCCAGAAATTCAGTATCCCGTGTAAATAAATAATGTTCCCACAAATGCGTGGTTAACCACGCCCCACCTACAGTAAACGTACCCCAGGTCGGTCCATCCATCGGCGCTGCTACCCTCCAGATATCAGTATTCTGGTGAAATACCCAACCACCAGCTCCGTAATGCTCCTTCGCCACTTGGGCTCCCTGGTCTGTAAGTTCTTCTATCATTTGAAATAGTGGCTGTGTCAATTCAGAAAGATTGGCAGATTCTGCCGACCAGTAATTCATTTCGGTATTGATGTTGGTCGTATACTTGGAATCCCAATTGGGATTCATGTCCTTATTCCATATGCCCTGCAAATTGGTGGGCTGTGTTCCCGGTCGGCTGGAGGAAATTAATAGGAATCTCCCAAATTGATATGATAAGGAAGCCATTTGTGGGTCTGGTGTAGATTGTATGCTTTTCAAACGTTCATCGGTTGGTAGAAACGATGCAGGTGAAGCTGGTAATAGCAAGCTGACACGATTAAATAGTTGTTGATAATCTTGTATTGATTGCTCACGTATCCTTGAATAATCTCTTTCTTTTATCTTTTCAAAATAGTCTTTGACGCGCAGGTTTTCATCTCCACTTACATCTTTATAACTTATAAAATTGGTTGCGGCTGCAAAGTAAATAGTTACCGTATTAGCATGATTCACATGAATGCGTGTGCCGTTCCGGATAAGCTCTCCGCCTTCAGCATCCACACGTAACCGGGCTTCATACCGTAACTTACCTTCAATCCCCAGGTAGTCGGCAGATTTCCCGGTCAGGACTAACACATTGTCCCCTTCTCCATCCATGTGGAAATAATCCGTCGCATAATTAGAATGGGCACTGTTTCGGACTCCCCTCAATTCGGTTCCAAACGAAATTTTTCCCGGTTCACTTGCCGTTAAGCGAACAGCAATAATTTGATCAACAGCTGAAGAAAAGACTTCACGGAGATAGGTTACACCATTGATTGTATATTCCACTCCTGTGATTCCTGTTGACAGGTCTAACCATCGTGTATAGTATTGCGAATCCTGCTCCTTTTCAAAAAATAGAAGGAGATTGGCTAATGATTGATATTTCTGTTGTTCAACAGGGTAACCCATTAAATGTCGTCCAAAAAGCTTGTGCGATTCAATCGGCTTTCCTTCAAAAATCAGTTTTTGAATTTCGGGTAAAGCCTTGTAACCTCCCTTGACCACCGTGGAATAAGGGCCTCCAGACCAATAGGTTTCTTCATTCAATTGTATCCTCTCTTCATCAACACCTCCGAATACCATGGCACCCAACCTGCCATTTCCCACCGGTAACGCCTCCTCCCATTCATTGGCAGGCTTTGTGTACCATAAAAGTGTAGAGGGATCAAAAGTTTTGTTTAAGATACGTTCTGTTACCGGACTTAAAAAAGTTGAAGAACCTGCCAGGTGACTTTCTTCATTCTTGGTACATGAAAGTAATACCAAACAGAAAAAAAGTATAATTCTCATTTCGCTTAAATTTTTTACGTTAAAAAACTAGTCATTAAATCGGACATAACAATCAATGAAGTAAATCTCAATCACATTTTTCTCAACTCCAGAAATCCATTACTCATCGCCACTTTAAATATATAAGAAGTTACCCTCAATCCCACAAGTTTTTATCCTCTGCAAGGCTAAACCATTTGAGTAGTCAGCTCATCAATACATTGAAAACTCAACTTTTGCAATCGGGCATACCCCTTGGCTTTTGGCCTTATGCCCTATATTCATAATCGATACCTTCATAAACTATGGGTGTTCGTTAAGATACATCGTTTACAAAAGTTAAAGTTTAGACTTTACACTAAATTAGTTACTATCTTTATTTATAAGCACCAACTTTGATTTAATCACTTATTACCCAATGATTTATATACAGTATTGTGTGCAGTTTTATCTTCAGAATCAATAATTGTATTAAACATATCTATGTCTGTTGCTCCTTCTGTACTTACAAAAAGGATATTGGTAGTAGGATTTATATTTAATTGTTTTTGAAGGGGTTTGAATTCATCTTCCATCATTATAGCAATAAATCCAGCTAAACCACCAACACCAGATTCTCCAGAAATTATTTTTTTATCTAAACCCTCAGGGAAATATAGTTCCCGAATTGCTTGTTTAGAATATTTATCATCAATTTTTATAGAAACAGATGTTCCTGTTTTTAATAAATCCCAAGCTCCTAAGGAAGGAGTTCCACAATTAAGCCCAGCCATTATTGTTTTGCTATTTCCTTGCGAAGTTACTATTTCTCCTTTTTTGAATGAAGAAAGAATGGCATCTGCTTCTTTTGGCTCCACGATAACAATTTTTGGACAATTTGCTCCATATTTTTCTAGATAATAAGCTATTCCAGCTCCTGCAAAACTACCAACTCCTGCTTGAAGAAAAACAATATCTACTTTTGCTTTTTGTGATGGGTTAATGGTACCTTCCAATTCTTGAAAGAGCGTTAAATAACCAGCCATAATTTGTGCAGGGATTCTTTCATAATCTTCCCAAGCAGTATCTTGTATCAATTCCCAACTGTTTTTGTAGGCCATTTTCTCTGCATGAGCACAAGTTTCGTCATAATTTCCATTTACTTGTTCGACAATAGCTCCTTCTTTTTTAATAGCTTCTATACGTTTGTTTGATGTATCTTTTGGAACAAAAATAATTGCTTTTTTATTAAAATATTTCGCAGACCATGCAACTGCTCGTCCGTGATTTCCATCCGTGGCTGTACAAAAGGTATTTATGTGTGGTTTCTCTTTAAGGATTTCATTAATTGCGTATGAAGCGCCCAATCCTTTAAATGAATTTAAACCAAAACGAAATGACTCATCCTTAAGATAAATGTTACCTACATTGTATTTTTTAGATAGGTTAGGTAAATGAACTAAAGGTGTAGGTTGATAAATTGGTAAAGAAGAATGAAATTCAAGGGCTTTATTTTTTTTTATAATATTTGTAGTAAGATTTTTAACAATTTTACAGTTCGGATTATTTATATAATATGAAGAATTGATATTAGTTTTTATCTCCATTTGAATGATTTTAAATCTATAGCCCTCATAGTGCAAAGAATTCCATTTAAATGGTCATATTCATGCTGCAATAACTCAGATAAATCATTCTCCAATTCCCATTCTTGAGATTCCCAATTTTCGTCCAGGTATTTTATAGTTACTTTTTTATGTCGCTTTACTTTTACTAAAAGGTTTGGAAAACTCATACAATCATCCCAAAGTTCAAATTTTTCATCACTCATATAAGTGAATTTCGGGTTTATCAAAACAACAGGTTTTTCAATATTCATATAAATTAACCTCTTCATTATTCCTAATTGAGGTGCTGCAATAGCCCGTCCAAAATTGTATCTTATTCTAATTTCTTTCATTACATTGTCTAAATCAGCAACCCACTCTGTTACAAGGGGCAATTCCGATTTCTCAATAGGTTCACATACCTCATAAAGACGTTGGTCTCCAAGCAATATCATATCACTTAATTTTTTCATTTTCAAATATTTACTGTATTATACTTAAAGAGCTTGACCTTTTTTGTTTTAATTGCCCATAATGTTCCGTGTATGGTGTCGTAGCATCCCGAAGGGTGCTATACACTATCCATTTTGTTGGCATTAGTTTACTTTTTTAAATAAGATATCCTTTACCGTACCTTCCGATGCTACATAAAAAGAGATTATATTGTTTTTATCGTCTCGGATGAAAGTATATTTAGTTCTTCTATTTGCTCCAAAAATATCTTTTTCACCTTCTTTCAATACTAATCCTTCATTGTTCGGGTAATTCAAAATCAATTCTTTATTAGAAACAAATAACTCGTATGTTACATCAAGTTCTTCAGAGAAGTAGATACCTGAATATTCAGAAATATTCGGATTTGGGTTAGTCACCAATTCAATTCTTTCAAAGTAAAAAATAGCGCCTCCAAAATCTACTAGTAGATCAGCTTCTGAATTTTCTTCTGAAAGGAAAGTGTATTTCACAGAAGTATTATCAACTCTAGAGAAAGAACTGTTTGTGTTGGTATTAAGTTGAACAGGATTTCTGCCAAAACTGCTTTGAGCATTAAGTGTGTCATTATCTATAAATACGTGCATTCTCAAGTCACTATTTAATTCTTGATAATACCCGATGAATTGATTCAACTCCTTTTTCTTATGATGATATCTTTCTTGTGGTTTTTTATTTTGTGGAAGTTCTTGGGTCCAAAGGTCGAGTATTTTGTAGGATACATTAACCGCATTGATTTGTTCAGAATTAGCAAAAATAATTACCCCTAGATTTAAGTCAGGTACACAAATGAATTGAGATCGCATTCCTAAGTCTCTACCACTGTGGTTTAAAGTAGTGAAACCATTGTAGGGTGTAACAAACATTCCACGAGCGTGTTGCATTTCTTTTCCATTATTCAGGACATCAAGTTTAGTCACAAAATCTGAAATATATGAGAACTTGTGATTAGTGTCTAGAAAAATCTGAGACCAGATTGTTAAATCTGAAATCGTACTTCCCATTCCTCCGGCTCCAACACAAAGTGTTAGTGACTTTGGCTGTTTGTATTCGTCTCCTTGCTTGTAATAGGAATATGCTCTATTCTTAACCACTCTTCTTAAATCACTTCTGTAGAAAGTGTTTGACATACCAAGAGGGTCGAACAGTTCTTTTTTAGCAAATTGATGAATCTTCTTGCCTGATATCCTTTCAATTATGAGTGCTAATAAAACATAGTTTGTATTGGAATAAAGTATTTTATCTCCTGGTTTATTATTCATTCCTTTTTGACGGAACATCAGTTGCTGAATCATTTTATTTGTATAGCCCCGATGTTCATAATCAAACCCAGATAAGTCCAATAAAACATTATGATTTCGTATTCCACTGGTGTGACTTAATAAGTGCTTAATTCTTATCGTATCTCCAGAAAAAGCTAATTCGGGAATGAACTTTCTTACATCATCATTTACAGAGAATTTGCCTTGTTTTTCAAGAATTGCAATACAAGCAGATGTAAATTGCTTGGTAATTGAAGCAATTCCGAATATCGTAGAGTCATTAAATGGGATATTGTATTCCAAATTCATTAACCCATTACTGTTATGATAAATAAGCTTACCATCCTTAACAACCCCAACTGTTAGACCTGGGCTTAAATTGGTATCTACCTGCTCAGCCAAAATAGAATCTATTCTTTCATTAATGCTATTTTGTCCAAAAGAGTATATGCTAAAGGTTATAAATATTAGAAGTAGAAATTTTTTCATTTTTTTGTTCGTTAAGATACATCGTTTACAAAAGTTAAAGATTAGACTTTACACTAAATTAGTTTCTAACCTTATTGATTTTTATTAATTGCTATTAACTTCATTATTAGTACTATCTGCTAAACGCACTATATTTTTTGTTATAGCGCGTTTTTCAATCTAACAGGTTTTGTTTCATCTATTCGTTCAATTTAGCTTCAATCTTCTCGTAATAATTCATTATCGACCTTTTATGTTCATGAATAAATGGATTATCATCATACAACTTTTGTAATTTACTGATGTTGGATTCAGGCTCAGTCATATAGGCTGCAATTTGATCTATGATCTGGATTTCTCCCTTATCAAGATTATCAAGATTAAAATCTTCCTGAATGATAAAAGATGGTGTATGCCAGTAATTTCTTTCATTGCCAAGCATAAAAGCTTGATCAAGCAATAATGCGTGAATTAAAGCCTGGAAACCTTCGCCAACTAAACTGACGTATCTTGTACTTCGGTGCTGTGTTCCGTAGAAATTCTGCCATGCTTCAGAGGGAGGTTCTAAGCGGCTTTTTGATACATTGATATAATTACGGTCAGGATCGATCAGGATCCATTGTTGGGTATCGTCATCCCAGACTTCACAGATTATATGCCCGAAACGCACTTTGGCTTCTTTTTCATAATATCTGGCAAAGCCACATTTCAACCTAACAGGAATGTTGCGATGCCTTAGAATTGAAGCCAGAAAAAGGGCATGGTGATAGCAGGCAACTATCAATCTGTTTTCCGGTCTCCTTTCCATGGTCAATTCTGACGAATCCCTTTGCAAAAGACCTCTCAACATATCCGAAACTGTAGGGAAATCTCCATCCTCAGATGCCCTTCCTTCGGGGAGGGCATCCCTTATTTGTGAGGCTTCCATAGGATGGATCAATTGTTTTTTAATCAGGTCGCAAATTTCCTGTGTCGATTCCGGCAAGTTATCATACATATATGCATATTCACCCGGATCAGTAAAAGATGTTTGCCTGCAGTACTGTGAAAGGAGTTCCGGTGAAGGCTTTACATTCTTTAATTCTGACAACCAATCCTCCATCATTTTCAGGTATTCCGGATGATAATTAGACCACTCTTCTTTTGTTCTGGAATATCTTTCAGTTTCACAGCCAGTTTCGGAAATGATAATGTCGTGGTCGGAATCTTTAATGAGTTTTACTTCGAAGTGAGGGTTATCAGCTTTTTCCAGAGCTGCCTGATAGGCTTTCATTCCCTGAAAGGGATCAACATTTTTATCAAGTTCTCCAAAAAATATCAGCATTGGGATTTTGGTTTTTTCGATTATTGAAATTGGGTTATAGAAGCCTTCTTTGCTCTTATCCATTGGTTTCCACTGGTCTTCCGACCACATAGCTGTAACAAATCCCATTTCTCTGATTATGGGATCATCAAACAATGGTTTTGCAGATTTGTAGTAATCATCAAATGTTTGTGCATAAAATAAGTTAATGAAATTTTGTGCGGCTTTGGCAGCTTTTTTTCCCGGAACGCCAATACATTTCATTTGAGTTTCAATATAATATGCTGTTTGTTGAATTCCGGTTTCACCACCACAACCCACAAAAATCATAAATGAAATATCATCTGTTTTCTCAAGCGCCTTTGGAATAACATATCCAGCCTGGCTTATTCCCCAAACACCAATTTTGTCAGCCCGAATTTTAGGGTGATTTTTCATTTCACCAATGGCAGTGAGCAAAATACCTGCTCTTTCAGCTTTTAAATGGTCATTTGTAAACTCTCCTTTTGATTTACCAAAACCCGGCTTATCCCAAATTAGTGTTGCATATCCGGATTTAAGAAAGCTTTTCTTGATTTTTGAGTAATACCTCATATAAGCCTGTCCATCTCCATGAACCATTATTACAATCGGGAATGAGCCATTTCCTTTTGGAATACTAAGTTCTCCAGATATATCGAATTGTTCAAACGAGAAGACTATTTTTTCAGAAGAATAAAGGTTTGTATCTCCAGAATTCCTATTGCACGAAGTTGATAAAAACAATCCAATAGTTATGCTAATTATCAAAGATGTCGATGTTTTCATATCTTATCCTTTTTGTCAATATGCGCTATAACGCTCAAAATATGATGCGTTTTAATGCATTATATTTTTTTGTTGGGTGTAGTAATTTATTATAAGTTAAGTTATTCATTATCTAGTCGAAGATATAGATAATTATGCAGATACTCAATGATGTAAAATCAATAGTAAGATTATTAGAATCACACATAAATACATAACCGGTCTGAGTGCTATTATCAGTTTTAATTTTGTTCCCGTTTTCAGATTCTCAAAATTTTTCAATTTTGAAAAAATTAATAAGATTGGAACTCCAAATATCTTGTATTTTTTTTTGGTTGAAAGTCCAGCATGAATGAAAATATAATTCGAATTATCTATTAATCTAATAGTACAAACCAGAATAATTAAGATACATAAAATCAAGCTTGAGTGATACGTCTTTCGCATTCCAACTAGCCATTTATTAAATATTTCCGGCTCCATCTCTTGAAACTCACTAAAAGTTAATTCAACCAAATTGTTTTTATTTGGTGGAGGACTAACGTTTTTAAATCTTTCAATGTATTCAAACATAAAATCCCATCCTCTTTTTTTAAATATACTAAAAGCTAATTCCTGAAATTTAGCCTGATACATACTATAATTCAAAGGATCAATTCTTGAATAATTTCTTTGAAAATCCTCAATCGATTTGTACTTGAAAGGTAAAAATTTGAATAAAGTGCTAGTCGATGAAGATTGTTGAAAGTTGGGTATTTTTTCAAGCATAAATCCAATCATCAAATAATCAGCAAAAAACTCTGATGTCCATCGTATTGATTTGACCTTATTTTGCTTTGAAATGTAATGTCCAAGTTCATGTATTGAAATAAAATCCCAGAAAAAAACTTCATTCATGCCATACAATGTTTCACCCTCCGGAAGTTCAATTATGAATAGTTCATTAATTCCCATCATTATTCTATCAGGATTCTTCGCAAATTCTGGTAAAAGATATGGACCCCCAACGAATATTTTCCAGTCACTTTTACTCAATACGAATAATTTAATATCAAATGTATCCTGTAATTTATTTTCATAGAATATAACAGCATCCTGAACGAGTTCTTGAAAATATTTTGCTTTTGTTTCAAAGCCTTTTGAATAATAAGTTTCAACTTTCCCTTGTAAAAGTAAAAGCTTTTCAAGATCAGATTCTTTCAATTCCTGTGCACTGCTATAGATTGGTAGTATTAAAAAGCTGACTATTAGAATAATTTTTGTCATTTTTAAGAT
>JAOZLR010000250.1 GCA_029934735.1 Bacteroidales bacterium | reverse complement strand
CAAGCTTTTGTTCAATAAATTTTAAAATTTCATCCTTATCTATTTCCAAATACAAAAGATGGACATTCGGCCCGGCATCCAAAGTAAAGGCAACGAACCTGCCTGTTTTCTCCCTGTAATCGCGAATTTCATTAATTATCTTCCAGGTTTTTTCATTCATCAAAGTGAAACCCGGATTAGAGCTCATCATCAGCGAATGAAGAGTCAGAGCCTCATTCTCAACAATTCTGATAAAATCATTTTGGTTACCTGTTTTCAAAGCATCAATCAGTAGCTCAATATTCTCGTTTGCCTGTTTGTACCTTGCCTCTGCAAAAGGGTGATTATTCATAAGCCCGTGTCCTACACTGCTCGAAATTTTCTTTTTTTCAGGGCTTGTTATCAATATGGCATCCCTGATATCAGAAATATTTTTGTCAATTTTAACCGGCAGAGGTACGGCTAATTCGTCGGAAGTTCCTTCGATAAAATCAGTTTCGCCCCAAAGGACAAACCCGGGCCACACAGACCTGGCCGCACTTCCCGACCCAAGTCTTGCCATAAAAGAGGCTTTTTGTAAATACTCTTTCTTATTTTGTAATGTGCCAAATATTTTCTTCTCTATTGAGCAGATGCAAAGAGCAAACGCACTCATTGCAGAGGCCGAGGAGGCAATTCCGGAAGAATGCGGGAATGAATTTGTGCTGAATATTTTCAAATGAAGGTTTTCAATAAAAGGGAAAAACGGTTTTAGAACAGAAAGATATTTACCTATTCTCTCTTCAAAATTGGTATTTGTTTTTCTATCAAAATAAAAATCAAAGGAAATCCTTTTTTCTTTTTTGTATTGAACTTCAATTTCAGTATCAGTAAATGATTTATTAAGTGTAAAGCTTAGGGATGGATTTTGAGGAATCTGAAAATGACGCTTCCCCCAATATTTTACAAGGGCGATGTTTGACGGGCTTCGCTTTTTAACTGTCAAAGAATCTTTGAAAGGTTCAATTATGGCAAGGTTTAGAGCCTCCTCCCTATATTTCTCCTCATAATTTATCATACCTTAACCATATCTTTGAATGGAATAATTGTGTTGAGACCTTTATTGTCGAAATAGGCTTTTACATTGGAAAATGGTCTGTCGGAGGTGACCATAATAAAATCGCCGCCCCAGCCACCCAGCGATTTTACTTCTCCTGAATAATCGTTGAAAAACTCATTTTTTACAGGTTCTCTTTTCAAAATTGTGGCGATAACCAGCTCGTGCTCTTTCATATAATATTCAAAATCTTCAAGTGTGGGAGCATAAGCAAGGTTAGTGCTTAATTGTGAAATTTCATCAATTTCATTATTCAATCTTTTCCGAATCTGTCCAAATGAACTGACCTCAGCTGCCGAATTTCTTTTTTTCCCGAGCCACACAAAACAGATATTATTAGAAAATTCAGGATTGAAGTTAACTTTTTCTGTTTTTGGAATTTTATTATTTACAGAATAAAAAAGCGGGCCTTCACTTCTTGCACAGGCAATATCATAACCTGAACCGTCAGAAACTTTGAAATGCAATTCAAAAGGGTCAACTTTTGCCCACCAGGCAATATTTGATATTAGTGTTGAGCTGCTGCCAAGTCCCCAGTTCAGATTAAAATCAACATGATTAATGATTTTGATGCCATTTTGTTTTCCAATAAAACCACCACTCAGTTGGTCAGCAGCTTTCAGAATTTTCACTAACCGCTGAGACACCTCTATATCCGAAGTTTCAATAATTTCAAATGTTTTAGTTTTTATCCAGGCACTGAACCACAAATAGCCATCAGCATAACTCTCCCAAAGAATACCTTCCTCATTTTCTTTTTGTATCAGCATTGACTGCCCGAAATTTACAGGAACAGCAAAGGCTTTAGCGCCTTTTAAGACCAGATATTCGCCTGCTATCAATAATTTCCCGTTGGATGTAAATTTCATATTTTCAAGAATAAACTTCCGACAGGCCGGAAGCATGGCTTCGCAATTTTTCAAGAAACTCATATACTGCTTTAACAGTAACTTTTTTATCTTCAAACCATTTCTTAGCCTTTTGTTTTTCAGAAGTGTCAGCACCGAATTTATTCAGTATATTCAGGAGATGCATTTTCATATGACCCTTTTGAATCCCTTTTGTAACGAGTGATTTCAGCGCACCGAAATTATTTGCAAGTCCGGTTGCAGCAGCAAAGCGCATCAAGTCTTCTGCATCAGGATTATCAAGCAGCTCCAGTGATTTTTTTACCAGGGGATGCAGGGATGTTAAACCTCCTACTGTCCCAAGAGCGAGAGGAACTGTTAAAGTATATTTGAATCTGTTATTTTTAATTTCAATATCTGTGAGGCTGCGATATCTGCCATCTTTTGACGCAAAAGTATGTCCGCCGGCTTCAATAGCACGGAAATCGTTTCCGGTTGCAAGTGCCACAGCATCAATTCCGTTGAAGATGCCCTTGTTGTGAGTTGTTGCCCTGTGGACATCTATTTGCGCTATTCGCACCGCCTTTTCAAACTTCCAGGCAAACTCTTCTCCGGTCAGCTCATCATCAATATTGTCGAGTTCATCAAGTTCGCATTCAACCCATACTTTTATCAGGCAATTTGGAGTGTAGTTCGACAGGATTGACATAATAATCTCAACCCGTTTTTCATCTTCAGTAAAATAGGGACTTGTCTTTAAAAACTCTTTCAGTCCGGTGGCAAATTCCTCAAGACAGGAGTTGATAAAGTTGGCACCCATTGAATCAACAGTATTAAAAGAGGCTTTGAGTTGATAGTAATCGTCCATTTTATCACTCATATCCACAAGCTCAATATCTATGATTCCACCACCACGTTGATCCATATTGGATGTGATATGTTTTGTTCTGAAAAGCAGGTTTTCCTTTAAATCGGGCATAAGCGTCATAAGCTTCTCCTTTTTGCCGTGCCAGATAAAATGTACCTGACCTATCTTTTCAGTCGAAATAATTTCAGTATGGAAACCTCCCTTTTCAATCCAGAATTTAGCACTATTTGAAGCGGCTGCAACAACAGAGCTCTCCTCAATTACCATTGGAATATGATAAACCTTACCATCAATTACAAAATTTGGAGCAATGCCATAGGGGATAAAATAGTTTGTCAGAGTGTTTTCGCTAAATTCATCAAACAGTTTTTGCTTTTTCGGATCGGAGTGATGATAACCTTTAAGCTCAGTTAGAAACTCACCTGAATCGGCAAAATAGTTACTAATAATTTGCAGCTTCTCTTCCTTGCTGAGTTTTGAAAAACTTGTGATAATCTCTTTTTGCTTCACTTATAAGATATTTTCTTGCTAAAAATTTCACTCCTGACGGTTCAGGCTTCGGGGAGCAAAGATAGTAAAAATGCTTAAATGATTGTTCGACCTATTACTTTTGGATGTTTTTGCTATCTTTGCCTGCTTATCAATAATAAATCAATTCCCTGTGGCTGGAGCAATAATTAAAATTAGATGGAAGCAGTTAGTCAGACAGTTAGATGGAATCGGAATATTCAGATTCCTCTTTTTGGTTGGACTTGCGGGTTTTCTGTTTTATATTCTTTTCAAACAGTTGGGATTAGCATCAAACCATTATTATATCACTGCCGGTTATGGACTTTTAATTCTATCCATTCATTTACAAAGATCAGACAAACAGTTTTTAAAAATTGGTACAACTCATACACAAAAGGTTTATTACTCCGAATATCTTGTGTTATCAATTCCTTTGATTCTAGGGATAGTTTATTACAGACTTTGGATTGATTTACTGCTTTTGCTTTTGATGATATTGATAACCGGTTTTATTGATTTCACTCCCCGTGCTACCAACAGGCACAACAGATTCATAAGGCTGATTCCTGACGATAGTTATGAGTGGAAATCGGGAGTGCGAAAAGGTTTTGTCGGAATAATCTTTATCCTGATAGCAGGAATTGGTGGAAATTTCTTTTTTGAGGCAGCTATTCCAATTGCCATATTGGTATTGAGTTTACTCGTTATCAACTTCTATCAAACAGGTGAGCCGGAAATCTTTCTTATCATTAAGGAAACCGGAGTCAAACAATTTCTAAAAAGAAAAATTGTAGAGTTTATTATTCAATTTACATTGTTGATTTCCCCCTTGGTTTTATTGTTTATCCTGTTTTATCCCGGATTTTGGTTTATGCCTTTTGTTGAACTTCTTATGATATATTTTGTCTTTATTTACGTCGTTCTGTTAAAATATGCATTTTATATTCCCAATGAAAAACTAATTGCTAGTCAGACCTTATCTGCGATTGGTGCACTTAGCCTGTTGTTGCCGTTTATGCTTCCGGTTACGTGGCTGCTTTCAGTAAGGTTTTATTATAAATCATTGTCAAACTTAAAACCATTTTTATATGATTTCGATTAATAACCTTACGGTTTCATATACTAAAAAAAAGAAGGTTATTAATAACCTTAGCCTTG
>JAOZLR010000249.1 GCA_029934735.1 Bacteroidales bacterium | reverse complement strand
TTCACTACGTGTCGAAGACTTCAACCAATTCTAATGAATTAAGAATGTTTGAATTAATATAAAATATAATAACATGAAGAATTTTTATAAATCCCTATTAGCAATCTTTTTGGCAGCTATTGTGTTGATGCCATATTCTAATGCCAATGCAGGAAATAAAGATAGATCTGGTGAGGCTGGGGCAGGAGAACTTTTAATTAATCCCTGGGCTCGGAGTGCAGGCTGGGGAGGTGTTAATGTTAGTAATGTTCGTGGTTTGGAAGGAACTTTCAATAATATTGCTGGTGTGGCTCATACAAAACAAACGGACATCAATTTCACTTATACCTCCTGGCTGCAAGGTTCTGGAATTACGTTAATGGCTGCCGGTGTTGCTTTTAAAGCTGGTGAATCAAGTGCTTTTACTTTAGCATTTCAATCTATGAGCTTTGGGGATATAGAAATAACTACAGTTGACCAGCCTGAAGGAGGTCTTGGAACATTTTCCCCTACACTGATGGCTATTACTCTTGGTTATGCTAAAGCATTTTCAAATAGTATTTTTGGAGGGATGAGTATTAAAATAATATCTGAATCAATTAAGAATGCTAGTGCTATGGGTGTAGCAGTTGATTTAGGAATTCAATATGTAACTGGTGAAATGGAGAATATTCATTTTGGAATTTCATTACGAAATGTTGGACCTGGTATGAAATTTTCAGGTGATGGTTATTCATTAAGTACTGCAATTCCCGGAAAAAATAATCTGTTTACAATGACTCAAAGAGGTGCAGAGTTTGAACTACCAACTCAGTTGAATATAGGTGCTGCATATGATTTCCTTTTTGATATTGGACGTTTTACAGCTGCTGGTAATTTCACTTCTAATGCTTTTACTAAGGATCAGTTTACTGTTGGTGGTGAATTCTCCTTTAAAGAGTTGGTTTTACTTAGAGTTGGCTATGCATACGAAGATGGTATATGGGATGATATAAGTGAGCCTGAAAAAACAAATGCAAATAAAGGACTTAGTGCTGGATTAACAGTCCAAATCCCATTGAATAAAGAAAGAACAAAATTTATTGGAATAGATTATTCATATATTCCTACCAGCTCTTTCAGCTCTACCAATATGTTTGCTGTTAGAATTGACCTGTAATTCGTTAAAACTTAATTACTAAAAAATATTTTTATAAAGAGACCCTTATTTTAAGGGTCTTTTTATAATTTTTTTAACCACTTAAGAAATGGAAAAGATAAGCTACTATACAAAAGAAGGAATTCAAAAATTAAATCAAGAGCTTGAGCAACTGGTTAAGGTTGAACGTCCCTCTATATCAAAGCAAATTGCTGAAGCAAGGGATAAGGGTGATTTGTCAGAAAATGCAGAGTATCATGCGGCTAAGGAAGCTCAGGGTATGTTGGAGCTTAAAATAGCTAAATTGCAGGAGGTAATTCATAATGCCCGAATACTTGATGAATCAAAGCTTGACAATTCTAAGGTACTTTTGTTTTCTATAGTTAAAATTAGAAATTTGAAAAATGATGCTTTAATGTGTTACTCAATTGTTCCCGAACAGGAGGCAGATTTGAAAAAGAAAAAAATATCTGTAACTTCACCAATTGCAAAAGGACTATTGGGTAAGAAGGTTGGAGAAACTATTGAGATAAAAGTCCCTGCAGGAGTTATTCCGTTTGAGATAATTGAAATTACCAGATGAAACTAATTTTTTAAGGCTATGGCAAGTATATTTACAAAAATAGTTAATGGTGAGATACCTTCCTATAAAGTTGCCGAAGATGACAGATTTTATGCTTTTCTTGATATCAACCCACTTTCAAAGGGCCATACTTTGGTAATCCCTAAAATCGAAGTAGAATATCTTTTTGATTTGGATGATAAAACATATAATGACTTGTTTGCTTTTACTAAAAAAGTTGCTGCCTCTGTCGAGAAAAGTGTTGAATGTATCCGGCTTGGAATGGTTGTTTACGGGCTTGATGTACCGCACGTTCATATACACCTCATTCCTTTAAAAGGTGTTGGTAATGAGCTTAATTTTAATAATCCTAAGGTTAAACTTACTCCCGGAGAGTTTCAGGAAATAGCCTCAAAAATTAATTTGGAGCTCGAAAGTCCAACATTATAACATTAATAAGCCCTTTCGTTTCTTCCTTCAATATAATTGATATATGATTTGTTAACCACCTTATTACCACCTGGTGTGGGATAGTTTCCTGTAAAATACCAGTCACCTGTATGATTGGGAATTGCTTCGTGAAGATCCTCAATTGATTGGTAAATAATTTCAACTTTAGCTTTGATCTCTCTTGAAACAAGCATTTCTGCTATCTTTCTTGAAATTTCCTCGGGCGAGAAAGGCTTATAGATCTCTTTTACATAATTCACTATCTCCTCTTTTGGCTTATATTCCTGCATCTTACATTTCTTGTAAACCTCGTTTATCAGTGATTTTTGATTTGTGTCATAAAGAAGTTCAATAGTAGCTCTGAAAGCAATAAAATCATTTAGTTTGGCCATATCAATTCCATAGCAATCGGGATAACGAATTTGAGGTGCAGAAGATGCTATAATTATCTTTTTAGGTCTGAGTCGGTCAAGAATACGGATAATACTTTGTTTGAGAGTTGTTCCTCTTACAATTGAATCATCAAGAACAACCAGGCTGTCAACCCCATTCCTGACGATACCATAAGTGACATCATAGACATGGCCTACCAGGTCATCTCTTTTATTATCCTGAGTGATGAAAGTTCGTAATTTGGCATCTTTAACTGCAATTTTTTCAATCCTTGGATGCAGTTGTAGTATTTCATTAAGTTTTTCAGGTAATATATTTTCGCCTTCTTTCAGAATGTTGTCTTTCTTAACTGTATTACAAAATCTATCAAGCTCTTCAGCGAGACCCCTGAACGCAACCGATGCAGTATTAGGTATGTATGAAAAAACCGTATTTTCAAGATCGTAATCAATGCTTTTTAAAATGGAAGGAGCTAGAAGACTTCCAAGTTTTTTTCTTTCATGGTAGATATCTCGGTCAGTACCACGCGAGAAGTAGATTCTTTCAAAAGAGCAGGCTTTTTTCTGTTGAGGTTTAGTAAACGGCACTTCTTCAATATTTCCGTCTTTTTTAATAATCAGGACATGTCCCGGATCAACTTCTTTAATTAATTCTATTGGTACGTTAAAAGCTGTTTGTATTGCAGGTCTTTCGGAGGTGACTACGACAACTTCATCAT
Organism: Bacteroidales bacterium; assembly: GCA_029934735.1. Taxonomy (GTDB): domain Bacteria; phylum Bacteroidota; class Bacteroidia; order Bacteroidales; family JAADJA01; genus JAADJA01. The sequence goes on along the minus strand of JAOZLR010000249.1, from coordinate 1,234 downwards.
CGCTGTAATAAAATGCCGGTCTGATACCCGAAGGGTCACGCATCACAAAAGCATCTCCATGTCCTATTAGCCCGGCAATTGTGTAACCTCCATCCCAGTTAACAGCAGCATTTTGGAGAATATTATGAATATCCAGCTCTTTTCCAATTCGCTGAGTACTTTCTTTTTTAGAAAATCCTTCTTTCTTAAATTGTTTGTAAAGTCTTTCATTTTCTTCATCAAGGAAATGGCCGATTTTTTCAAGGATTGTGATCGTGTCGGATGTTTCAATAGGATATTGGCCATACTCAACAAGCTTTTCAAATAACTCATCAACATTCGTCATATTGAAGTTTCCGGCAAGAACAAGGTTTCTTGTAAGCCAGTTATTAGCTCTTTTTACCGGATGTAGGTTCCCGATCTCATTTTTGCCAAAAGTTCCATAGCGAAGATGTCCAAGAAATAACTCACCTGAGAAATCAATATTTGATTTTAGCCATTGCAGATCTCTGAGGCGTTTAGGGTGTCTTTTTTGCAACTTGGCAAGCTTGCTATAGATTTGATTAAAAATATCCTTAATTGGTGAATCGTTGTTTGAGCGAATACGGTTGATGTACTTGTGTCCTGGCTCCATATCCAGTTTTATCCCGGCTATTCCTGCACCGTCTTGTCCGCGGTTGTGCTGCTTCTGCATCAGAAGGTGTAATTTCTGAAGGCCGTAAAAACTAGAGCCGTATTTTGAAAGATAAAATTCCAGCGGTTTTTGTAGCCTGACTAATGCAATTCCGCATTCATGTTTGATAAGTTCACTCATTTGTTAATGAAATTTTACAACGTTTTACCAGATTGCTAATAAATTTTCGACCTTTGCAAAAATAAGATATTAAATATGAATCGGGCAGTCATTTCTGTAATTTTAATTTTTCTTAAAAAGAAAACATATGGTAAATGTACGATTTGCAGTTCCTGAAGATGCCGGTGATATTGTTGAATTTCAGTTAAAAATGGCACAAGAGACCGAAAATCTTGCCCTCAATCCTGACACTGTATTAAAAGGTGTGGTCGCCGTTTTTGAAAATAGCTCATTGGGGAAATATTTTGTGTCCGAATCCGATGGAGAAGTTGTGGCTTCAATGATGCTGACACCAGAATGGAGTGATTGGCGAAATAGTACATTTCTTTGGATACAGTCGGTATATGTGATACCTGAATTCAGAAAGATCGGGATATTCCGCAGGATGTATGAGTTTGTTAA
>JAOZLR010000248.1 GCA_029934735.1 Bacteroidales bacterium | reverse complement strand
TTTTTATAAAAAAAATACTTATCATCAAACTTGCAAAAAAAGCTATCCCTGCAAGGGTTGGTGTCATCTCGCTATGAGAACTCCTTTCGTTGGGATGATCCATTAATTTTTTATAATGGACTGTTTGAATTATCAATGGTATCATTCTATTGCTGATCACAAATGATATAATAAAAATGAATGCAGCAAAAACTACCCTGTTTGGATCTTGCATATAATCAGTTATGTTATGTAAAAAGCTGTTCATGTTAAATTTATGATCTCACAAGACGCAAAAAAATGTGGTTTATAGATGATTGTTTAGATATTTCTTTTGAGTAAATAACGCATTTATTTATTATTATGGTACTACTACGAATTTAATGGGGATTTAAAAAATAGGTTTAAACATTTTTATCATAAATAGAAATAATGTTTTAAACTCAGACTATTATCGTGATGTTGCTGGATGCAGTGATAATGAATGGAGTGCCGGAATTGCGTTTACCGGAGAGTAACGGAGGTAAAAAGAGCATGCAGGCATGGGAATGAATGGTGTGAAGCAATCACCTCATCCAGTAGAGATTTTTTTGTTTCTTTTTTTATCCAACTGCGAAGCACATCATGAATTCCAAAACCAATAGAAAATGGATGAATAAAAAAAGAATAAGAAGTTAAATTTGACAATGCCCCATTAAAATAACAGTAGAGAACCATTTTTATTAAAAAATCTTTTAAAAAAAATTATGAGATCCTTAAATTCAGGTTTCCTTCACTCATCCCGCCTACCACAATATCCGTCAACTGGCATGGCAGAGATGACATTGTAACTACGAACGGGATGATGTTCACTTTCGCTTTGTCATATTGAGCTTGCTTCGTCGTAAGTGAGCGAAACGCTGTGAAATCGAATTCATAACTTCTAATCAGAATATACTATTTTCTTTACTTCATTAAAAGTACTACTATTCAATCCTACAAAATAAATACCTTTTTCAAATTTTGAAAGATCAATTTTTTTGTTGAAATCACCATTTTTTATTTGTGTATTTTCAGAAAAAACAAGACTTCCCTTTTCATCTGCAACAAATAAAGTAAAACTATCATTTACATTTTTTACACTAATATTTACATCTCCTTTTGTTGGATTAGGATAAACAGTCAATTCATCTTGTGAAGTATCTTCACCAATAGCAGAACAATTCTCAACTGTCACTTCCACAGTATCTGAATTGGTAACACCTCCTCTGGTTGCTGTTACGGTATAACTTGTTGTTCTTGTAGGGTTCACATAAATACTTTTTGTTGTCTCTCCTGTACTCCATACATAAGTCGTTCCTCCACTTGCAGTTAATTTTGCTCTATCACCCAAACAGATGGTTTGATCTTCTCCTGCATTGGCTTTTGCCGGTGGCGGACTGGTATCATTCTTATTTACAGTTACCTGAACCGTATCCGTATCTTCACAGCCATTTTTATAAGCAGTTAATGTATAGTTTTGTGTTTCCTGTGGACTTACTGTTATACTCTTGGATGTTGCTCCTGTACTCCATTGATAAGAATCTCCTCCACTTGCAGTTAGAGTTACACTTTCTCCTTCATACATCGTTTTATCTGATCCTGCATTGGCAGTCACACTGTTTACTGTTACCTGAACACTGTCACTGTCTGTTGCTGAACCTTCTGATACCGTTACCGTATAGGTAGTCGTCTCACTCGGATTTACCGTTATACTCTTTGTGCTTGCTCCCGTATTCCAGCTATAGGTCGATCCTCCTGAGACTGTTAAGGTTACACTCTCCCCTTGGCAGATTGTTTGGTCTGAACCAGCATTGGCCGTCACTGTTGGTGGTGGTGATGCATTTACAGTTACCTGAACTGTACCGGTATCTTCACAATCACCTTGTTTTGCCGTAACTGAATAAGTTGTCGTAGCTGCCGGACTTACTGTAATACTTTGTGTGGTTTCACCCGTATTCCACACATAAGAATCTCCTCCACTGGCTGTTAAGGTGACACTCTCTCCTTCTGTGACCGTCTGATTCCCTCCTGCTCCCGCAGTTACTGTATTTACAGTTACCTGAACACTGTCACTGTCTGATGCCGATCCTTCTGATACCATTACCGTATAGGTAGTCGTTACATTTGGACTTACAGTGATGCTTTTTGTGGTCGCTCCCGTATTCCAGCTATAAGTCGATCCTCCACTTGCAGTTAAAGTTACTGTTTCTCCCTGACAGATCGTTTGGTCTGATCCTGCACTAGCTTTAACAGATTCTGTTGTGTTTTTATAATACTCATAAATACCTATATCCGGTAATGTACCATTATTAGGTATTGCATTACCATCATAATCTTTTGTTGATAGGGGTGTTATACCTGCATTGATTGCTGGACTATTTTCTGCTAAGTGAAAATCAGTTGTAGATAAAAATAATGGATCGTCTGCTAAATTATTTTCAATAGTATGTGATTCAGCTCCTCCGATTTTAGCATTAAAAGCAGCTACATCCATCATAGTACCATAATAATCAACAGTACTTGTAGTTGATGAATTATATATTATATTATTCTGAATTGTATTATTGCTATTATAACTTCCATCGCCTTGAAATGTTATACCTTGATTATTATCTTTACCACAATTATACATTATATTATTCCTCAATATATTATCATATATTGGGTAGGTTGAAGAACCTGCTGGTATTCTTAACCCAGCTTCATGATAATTAATAAAAATATTATTCTCAATTATATTATCGTGAACAGGAGCCTTATTCGTAGATAATGATAATCCATGTGCGGCATCGTAAGTCTTAATTAAAGTGGGATTCCCATTTTTAAATATATTATGGTGTGTATGGTTGTGATGCCCACCTATTTGAGAACGTACAGAAACATCATCCAAAACGTTATTATAAATTTCATTGTGATGCATTCTACTACCTCCACCATCTATTCTGCCACCATAAGGAATATCGGGCGTTGTCATAAAATTACCATATACTTTAATATACGAAACGTCATTGGTTGAAGTTCCTTCATCTGGTTGAAGTGAAATACTTGCATGACCCCAATTTTTAAAAGTGTTGTTTCTTACAATACAATTTGCACCATCCTCAACTCTTATTCCATTGCCAGCTCCCCTATATTCTCCTGCACTATTTTTGGTAGTATTAGAATAATCAAAAGTATAATAAGCATCAAATGTATTATTCTCAATTATTACATTTTCATTTACCTGTTCTGCCCCACCATGTATTTCAGACAATTTAAGTCCTTCAATTGACATTTTACCTATATTATTATTTATAATATTGATATTTACACATGATTGTATTGTTAAAGTTTGATTTTTTGCACCCCTTAAATCTAAACCATCAATATTAATATAAGATGAATTTGAGAGGTAAATAGATCTATCATAATTATAACCATGTTCTATTGTGTGATTGGCTGGTGTATCTATCGAATAAATATATAGATGTGTGCCATTGGAGCCATCTGTACCATAAAAATAAGTAACATAATCAGGTATACCAGTATTCAATTCACTATAAGTAGTTGTTCCCATTACTTCTATTCCATTAATCATTAATCTTGAATACCAACAGTCTGCTGTATCATCATACCAAATATGACTGCCTGCTGATGTTTCTATCCAGTTTGCAGTATGTTCACTCACCGCTGTTAATATTGGTTTATTTCCACTACCATAAGAAGTTAAAGTAATTGGGTTTGATGCTGTTCCATTTATTCCACTAATTAATAACATTCCTATAAAAACATCACCTTTTTTAAATGCAACAACATCACCTGCTAATATTTGGTCATCATGAAAGGCATCATAAATTCTATCTAATGTTTTCCATGCAGTTGCTTCTGTTAGACCATCATTGGAATCATTTCCTGTTGATGATGATACATAATAATCAGTAGCAAATACTGAAAGTGTTATACAATAAATAAATATTGAGATTATTTTCTTTCCCATAAATTTTTTTCCTTAGCAATTTTTAAAGAGGGTAAACCGATAGTTCAAAAACTTTAATATTCGGTTCTTTAAAAAATATAATAGTTTTTATTTTAAACGTTTCGTTTTATAAAATATTATTATTCTTTAAGATAAAATTTATGGATTATATTGTTTTTTTAATGATAAATAATCATTTTTGAGATTCTATTTTTTAAATTTGTAAACAGTGATCCTGCCTTGTCGACCTATTTCAATTAGTGGTTCTACCATTATTTTAATGGAGAATTGGACAGAAATATGTTTTTTTAATAAAAAAAGCATATTGACGAGCCCGCCTGCCGGCGAGGCAGGAAATCTTACTATTTCAATGTTTTGAGATTCCTCGTCACTCCTAACGTCGTTCTACCCATGACAACAATTTATAACTATTTGTTAATATGCTGTTTATAGAGTTTTAAATATTTCTTTTCTTTTTCCCAAATTGATGGAAAAAGAAACAAAAAGATCTAGGCTGCAAAACAAAATT
>JAOZLR010000033.1 GCA_029934735.1 Bacteroidales bacterium | reverse complement strand
AACCAAGAGCGTTGTTTGATGAATTTGGCGATAGCTCTCTTAATTTCAGATTACTGTACTGGGTGCCGTTTGAAAGTGGTGTCGGAACAAAAAGCGATATTTCAATTGGCATATATAACATTTTGGCCGAAAATGATATTCAGATTCCTTTCCCACAGGTTGATGTTCATATGATTGAGAAAGAGAAAAATGATAATACAAATGATAATCCTAAAACCGAAAAAGATAATGGAAAGAAAATTGATAAACCGAAAGAAAAAGACACAATGGCCTAACTCTATTTTACCTGACATTCCTGAGAATTACATCCGTTGCCCCATACCCAAACTGTTGCATTGAAGCATCACGATATTCAACATTTGTATATTTAGCCAGCCTTTCTGCTATTGCAGATTTCAGAACTCCTGCTCCCACTCCGTGAATGAAAGTCACTTTTATAAGACCATTTGTCATAGCACTTTCCAGACAACGTGTGAAATAATCCATCTGGATCTTTAGCATTGCCGCATTGTCAAGGTTGGAAGAATTTTCGACCAGCTCATAAATATGAAGGTCAACAACAGCTTCATGCGGACTGGTTTTGTGTTTATCAATTATATGCTCGGGCTCCACCTCCTTTGCTTCATTCACAACAAGACCGGCAGCATCGTCTTTATTCACAAATTCACTTTGAAACAGTTCACTCTGAGCCGACAATGGGATTAGGGAAACAATGATTGCTTTTCCGGCAATTATCGAAGAATCCTTATAACCGTTTTCATTATAAAATCTTGTAGGCTTAACCTTAAAATTTGAATTTCCAGGAGAAAGTACTTTTTCATCTTTATCCTTATGAAATAAAACCTGCACCACTCCTTTCGACCATTTTTCCAGTTCCTCACGGTCAATAGTATCCAGAACAACCATAGCTTCAGGGTTAACCGAGCCGTAATCCTGACCCGTAAAGCCTCCCTTGCCCTTCTCAATAAAAACGCTGTACAAAATATCAAATGATGTGTGATTAATAAGATACACATCTACCATTCCTGTAATAAGCCATTTTTGGTCGTGAGGCACAAATGCAAGATAAACTCCCTCATTCAGAACACCTTTGGCCCGATCATTCAACAATGGAATATTTCTTTCATCACTTTCAAAACTCTGCACTGATTCTGTTGGTACTTCAACCTGAAAATCTTCCCTAAACAGATTCTTTGCCGATTCCACAGTAACATCAATATCTATTTTAAGCAATTCGCTTGTCATAGTCGGTATTTCAAATCCGTCTTCTATTGCAACATTAACTAATCCCGGACTAATTATTTTGCTAACTATTCCTCCGCCGCTTTCATTCAGGAATTTAACTCTGTCGCCTACTTTAAATTTCATAGTAAATAAATTTTTGGCAAAGTTATACTAAAACGCATAAAATTTGTGCATTTTATCTTCCTTCTCAACATCAGTTTACTTTTTTAAATATATTTGCACTCTATTCAAAATTAATAAAAATGAAAAAAACAATTATTTTTACTTTTAGCATGTTAATCCTTTTTGCCTGGACAGTAAGTACAGCACAGGATAACGGAGGGATAAATCCTGACCTTTTGAACAGTATGCGTTCAGATTTTAAAAAAGATTCCGGATCACAAGCCATTATGAATGCCGTTTCATCCAACAATATTCAGAAGCTAGCCCTGAGTAGGGAAAATCTGGGAGATGGTGACACGTATTTCTCATACAGAGTCAAAACTAACGGAATAACAAATCAAAAATCAACGGGAAGATGCTGGCTATTTACCGGAATGAATGTTATCCGGGCACAAGTTATAAACAAATACAACCTAGATGAATTCAGCTTTTCGCATAATTACAATTTCTTTTACGACCAGCTCGAAAAGGCAAACCTCTTTTATGAAGGGATTATTGCAACAGCAGGTAAACCTTTAGATGACAAAAAGGTGGAATGGTTTTTCAAAAATCCTATTGGGGACGGCGGGCAATGGACAGGAGTAATTGACATTATAAATAAATATGGCCTCGTTCCATCGGATGTATTTCCTGAATCATATAATAGTGAGAACACTTCCAGGATGTCAAGGCTTCTTCGGATAAAACTAAAAAAGGATGCACTGGAAATGAGAAAAATGTATGCTGATGGGATTGGAGTTATCTCAATAAGAAAAATGAAAGAAAAAAAGCTGGCAGAGGTTTACAGAATTCTTGCTATAACTCTTGGCGAGCCACCTACCGAATTTGAATGGAGATATAAAGACAAAGATGATAATGTTTCTGAACTTAAAAGTTATACCCCTCAATCGTTCTTCAAAGATTTTGTGGGAATAAATCTGGATGATTACGTTATGTTTATGAACGACCCAACAAGAGAATTTGGCAAACTTTACGAAATTGATTATGATCGCCATGTTTATGACGGCCATAACTGGAAATATCTTAATCTCAAAACAGATAAGATTAAAGAGTTTGCAAAAAAATCAATAATGGATGGGGAGGGTATGTATTTTTCGTGCGATGTTGGGAAACAGCTTGATAAGGACAAAGGCACTCTTAACGTCAATAACTATAATTACAACGACCTTTTTGGAGTTGATTTTGATATGAATAAGAAAGAGAGAATTAAAACCTTTTCAAGCGGATCAACTCATGGTATGGCTCTTATGGCTGTTGACCTTGATAAAGACGGAAAACCTGTTAAATGGTTACTCGAAAACAGTTGGGGCAAGGAGTCAGGATTTGAAGGCAACCTGATAATGACTGACAAATGGTTTGATGAATATATGTTCAGGCTTGTTATTAACAAGAAATATCTTGATGATGAGATAATGAAACTATTTGAACAGGAGGCTATATTACTTCCACCCTGGGACCCAATGTTTGAACCTGATAATTAATGCCTGAGAAGACAAAGCTGATTTGATTTGTTGAACATTATATCACAATATATGTTAATATGGATATATGTGTTTATTCATCTCCTTATTACTAATAAAGTTATATCAATAAAAATCTAAAAAATGAAAGAAAATATTATTATTGAAACTATCGGGACAATTTCAAAAAAAGAAACATTAGCAAGCCTTGAAGATGAGTTTTCAAGCAATTATCTTGTTTTGGAAAATCTCCACCCTTTCCCGGGTTACTACCATAAAACTGTTCCTGATACAAAATCAATGAACCCTGAAAGTATTTTTATTATAACAAAACGAAACTACAGCGAGGAAAAAATATTCAGAGCTACAAATACTGTGAGAAAACAATTTAAGGATAATTTCCGAGCTGCTCCGGGTAAAGTTACCGTGTTTAATATTGGCAAACCTTGCATCAGAATCAAACAATTAGGTAATTACAAAATGTTGCCACAATTATTAGAAGAATACAAAAAGCAGGGTATTGAATTTGTTAAACACAAAAAGGTACCACCCTACGAGGGTTTGATAAAAATAAAGAAATTCTTTTTATTAAATGATTCGGACAAAGGCTATTACCTTGACACAAAAGAACCAAATATGTGTTATTTTGAAATACCTAAACACATCAGATGGAGTGAATTTGAAAGGATAGCGATAGACATAAAGCAAAACACAGATAATAATAAATTTGATGCTGCACTTGGAACACTATACAAAGGTGGTTCTCTGATTGATATTGTCAGAATATATGATGAAAACATTGATAGCGATAAAATCGGAAAAATAAAGAAAAGATTCCTTGATGCTATAAAGAAAATCCAGGCTAAATAAAATCAGGCTCATTAGAATTTCTTTAGCTGAAGAATAAGCTATGCAACAGAGTGAAATATCTGGGACTTAGAGCAAAAGACGCTTTTCACTTTTGATCTATTCAATTTGAAGTACATCCTTATCAAAACATTTTCTTTCATTCCAAAAAGTGTACTATCTTTGAGAATTCAAATCTTTAAATAATATGTTTAGTCAATTAAAACAAACCATAATCGAATGGGTTACTAACTCAGGTGTAAGTTTCGAAACTGCAATTCTTATTACAGACGTTACATTCTACATTCTGTTAATATTTATTAGTGCAATAACCTATTATTTTACAAAAAAAATTCTGATACAGGCAATCCACAGAATAACGCTTAAATCGAAATCAAGCTGGGATGATGTCTTAATAGACCAATTAGTATTTAACAAATTAGCCTATCTTGTTCCACTTTACATCTTGTATATTTTCACTCCGACAACATTAGATAATTATCCGATGATGGTGTCGGGGATAACAGCTTTGCTTTCGGCATTAATGATACTTGTGGTCCTTTTGGCAATCAATGCTTCATTGAATGCATTTGCAATTATCTACCAAAGCTTTAAAATTGCCAAAACAAGGCCTATTAAAGGATATATTCAAATCATCAAAATAATAGTTTTTACCTTTGGTATCATTCTTATACTTGCAAACCTTTTTGGATTAAAAAATCCTGCAGGAATTATCGGAGGGCTCGGAGCTTTCAGTGCGGTTCTTCTTTTAGTATTCAAAGACCCAATACTTGGTTTTGTAGGTGGAATTCAACTTTCGGCAAACAACATGTTATTGCCGGGTGACTGGATATCTATGCCAAAATACAGCGCAGATGGAACTGTTATCGACATAGCATTAACTACCGTAAAAGTACAAAACTGGGATAAAACCATATCAACAATCCCCACCTATTCACTAATTACAGATTCTTTTAAAAACTGGCGCGGAATGGAGGAATCAGGTGGCCGAAGGATAAAACGCTCCATAAATATTGATATGAAAAGTGTAAAATTCTGCACCACCGAAATGATTGAAAAGTATAAAAAGATCCAGGTATTGAAAAAGTATGTTGTAACAACTGAAAATGTACTCGAAGAATACAACAAGAAAAACAATATCGATAACTCGGTGATGGTGAATGGCAGAAGACAAACAAATCTTGGAATTTTTAGAGCTTATCTAAGGGAGTATCTTCACCATCATCCTCAAATACACGATCAAATGACCTTCCTGATCCGTCACCTCACTCCGGGGGAGACAGGAATCCCGATGGAGGTATATGTCTTTAGTAAAATTCAGGAATGGGATGAATATGAAAACCTTCAGGCCGATATATTCGATCATATTCTGGCAGTAGTTCCCGAATTCGATTTAAGCGTATTCCAATATCCAAATGGTGATGATTTTAAAGTCTTACTTGCGGGAAAAGGACAATAATCACAAGGAGGAACGACGAAGCAATCTGTTAGCTTATGCAACTACCAAAAGTAACAAGCAGATTGCCACAGCATTCCATCCCGCAAGGCCTACACCCCGATGCTTCGCAATGACGATGGAAGTCTGGTTGCGATTTTTCATAGGAGGCAGATTATTCAGTTACTGAAACAACAATGTGAGACCTTTGCAAGGCGAAATATTTTGATTCAAATTGAGGCAAAATATTTTTTTAAACCGCAGTTTACTTGTGTAAATGAGGACTTTAGAAAAATATTTTAACGAAGAGTTGGAGCAAAAGATGAGCTTATAGTTTTGCTTTTACTTGAAATAATTGTGGGTATTTTTAATGTAACGGGCTAATATTATGAATTATAATTCTAGTTTTACCTTGCAAAGGTCTCAATGTATATAATATTGAGTTGAGCCTTAATAGAAAACCTGGGCCATACTACCAACATTCAGTTTTCCATTGACGATAGGTTTATCTTTTATTTTAATGGTATAAAAATATGTACCAATATTTAAATCATCGGTCTTTACCATAAGTCGAAATTCATGATCAGAAACTCTGGTTCGCGACCTGATAATATCAATTGCGTTTCCATATTGATCAAAAAGCGAAACCTCTATCTTATCCCTCCTGGACACATTAATATTATAGACAAATATTTCTGTTTTTCTATAATTTCTTATTGGCTCAACGAGTGCAAAAGGAGGATCGGCAGCATCAAGCGCATATTCATCATCAGCAATTACATTATTATAGTCAGAAAGATGAATGATTGTTCCATCCTTCCCAACAAAATATCCATTTACAGTATTTGCAAAACAGACATCGTAGAGTGTTTTATCAACAGGAGGCTCGAGAAACATAAAAGTCTCTCCCATATCAATAGTTTTCAATATTTTTGGCCGGCCGTCAATAATAGCAGTAAAATAACCAATATATCTGTCAAGAAAAAAAGATGAATAGAAAAGTCCGCGCCCTGATGATGTCCTGTTGTTATTAATCAGGTCAAACGATCGTACACTGTAGTCGCTTGCAAAAACAAACCCCGCATTATCGTAGGAGCTCTTTATGAGATAAGCATCATGCTTAGTAACATAGTTTACAGTATTAATCTCAAGATTTTTAAACCAGTCATCATCTGAAATATCATATGGAGATATATCAACAAACGTTTTTCCTCCGTCTATGGTCTTACAAACATATGGATGCTTGCCGGTTGCACGGTTATATGAAAATCCTCCGATTATCCCGCAATTCTCGTCAATGAATGAAAGACTGAGAAAATAAAATTCATCGCATGCATAATCATATTTACATTCCGGTTTTATTATTTTATATGTCCAGGATTCTCCAGTATCTGTAGTTTTAAGCACAATCCCACCTCTCTGTGAATGCCCGGCAACATAACCTATACTATCATTAACAAACTGAATATCACTAAAATCAGAATAAACAGGTAATTCAATTTTTTTCCAGATTATACCTCCGTCAATTGTCTTGTAAAAAACATTCTCATCACCTGCAATAAAACCGATATCCTGATTAATAAAACAAACAGCTTTTAAGTCAAACTCAATGTCAGTCATTATCAGGCTCCAGTCCTGTCCCCCATTTTCAGTCTTCAAAATTACTCCATCTTCACCAGCAACAAAACCAACGTACTCATTAACAAAGCATACTGAATGCAAATCCTTTGTCGTTCCAGAATTCTGGATTTCAAACTGGCTGTAAACATCAATTGAAATAAATATGGTAGTGATGACAGCTATTAAATAATATAGTATATTTCGCAACAGCATTATTTTGGTTTCAAAAAATTGACACAAATAATAATTCAAGAATAGTACCACAACACAGAAAAAGGAGCCTCATCCCCCAAATTTCTAAAAAGCACTATTAGCTTACCTCCAGACTTTTCTATTTACAAGCAATTCAGGCAAATGGATATTTCAGACAACTTTTAAACAATAAATAATTGCCATTCACTAATTGTCTAATTACATTTAAGCATTTTCCCATAACGGGAATATATTCCTCTTTTGGGCTTTTATTCCATTAACGGAACAGCGCATCAACAAAATCCACAAGAAAATACCAGAAAAAAATAATTATTAATTTTTATTAGGAGTTTAGATTTTTTTGTGTAAATTTAGCAGTCATTTTCAGACAGAAACTTTTACATTTTAACTCAATGATTTAATGTTATTTGAGGATACTTATAACACAATAAATTCGTCAACTGAAGGAGAGTTTAAGGATCGCGGTAGCAAATTTATAGCATATTCCACACCTGTTAAATCAGAAACAGATGTAAAAGAACAACTTGAACTGATAAGAAAGCGGTACCATGATGCAAGGCATCATTGTTACGCTTACAGAATAGGGTCTGATAAATCGGCATACAGAATTAATGATGATGGCGAACCATCAGGCACGGCAGGAAAGCCAATTTACGGGCAGATACTTTCAAAAGACCTCACAAATATACTGATAATAGTTGTCAGGTATTTCGGTGGCACGAAATTAGGGGTAAGTGGGTTGATTAATGCATACAAAACTGCTGCCAGGGAGGCTCTTGAAAAAGCCACAATACTAACAAAAACTGTAAACGACATTTATGAGGTAGAATTTGAATATGATGACACAAATAGTGTGATGAGAATTATTAAAGAGGAAGAGCTAAAACCTTATGAACAAATTTACGAAGAGAAATGCATGATAAAGATCAAGGTAAGGAAAAAATTTACTGACAGGGTACATGAACGGTTTACCAAGATTAATAATCTTAAGATAAAATACTTATACACTAAATAATCATTTTTAACATGATTTTGCTTACGAACTCAATAAGACATTTTTTTTTAATAATCAAGGGAATATTTATTTTTTTTTAAACTTTTTTTAAATGAATTTTGTTCAAAATTTTAAGGTCGATATATCAGTTGGATATAGTACAGTATATTGTTAAGGTTCAGTAACTTATCCAAGTTCAATTTTATAAATAACATTAAAGGAACTGTTTACAGATGAAAAAAAATTATAGCGCAGTATGGGAGAATTGTCTAAAAGTAATCAGAGACAACATTAGTCATCAAAGTTTCAAAACCTGGTTCGAGCCAATCAAACCGGTTAACCTTGATGACAATGTTTTGACTATACAGGTACCCAGTCAGTTTTTCTACGAATGGCTTGAAGAGCATTACATTACTCTTCTTAAAAAGACCATTAAAAAAGAACTTGGCTCTGCCGGACGTTTAGAATACAGTATTATTATGGACAATTCGTATTCAAGCGAACCTTATGCTATTAAATTTCCAACATCCAATAAAAATATTACATCAAACCAACCTGTGACAATGCCACTTGACCTGAACAAAGGGTCATCAAAAGAAATTCCAAATCCATTTATCATACCCGGCCTTAAAAAGATAAAAGTTAACTCCCAGCTTAATGAGAATTACTCATTCGATAATTTCATAGAAGGTGACTGCAACAGGCTTGCACGTTCTGCTGGTTATGCAGTAGCCAATAACCCCGGAAAAACTGCTTTTAACCCACTATTAATTTATAGTAACGTTGGTTTAGGAAAGACCCACCTTGCACATGCAATAGGTTTAGAGGTAAAAAGCCGGTATCCTGAAAAAACAGTTCTTTACGTTACCTCCGAACAATTCACAAATCAATATATCGACTCTGTAAGGAATAATAATCAAAATGATTTTGTTCATTTTTACCAGATGATTGATGTTTTGATAATTGACGACATCCAGTTCCTTTCGAAAAAAGAGAAAACACAAGAGGTTTATTTCCATATATTCAACCACCTGCATCAAAACTCAAAACAACTCATAATTACTTCAGACAAGCCACCTGTAGAAATGAGCGGAATGAATACCCGCCTTCTTTCGCGCTTCAAGTGGGGCTTATCTGCTGATCTGCAAGTCCCGGACCTAGAAACAAGGATAGCAATTATTGAAACCAAGCTCTACAAAGACGGTGTTGAAATGCCGAGGGATGTAATTGAATATCTGGCATATAGCATTACAACAAACATTAGGGAACTTGAAGGTGCTCTAATTTCAATTCTGGCACAATCGTCGTTAAACAAAAAAGCGATTACTCTGGAGCTTGCCAAAAAGATGATTGATAAGTTTGTTAAAAACACATCACGCGAAATCTCGATAGATTATATTCAAAAAGTAGTTTGCGATTATTTTGGGCTTCCTCTTGAAGCAATCAATTCAAAAACCAGGAAAAGAGAAATTGTTCAGGCCCGTCAACTTGCAATGTTTTTCTCAAAGAAACTCACAAAAGCTTCGCTGGCAACAATCGGCCATCACTGTGGCAATAAAGACCATGCTACCGTTCTACATGCTTGTCGTACAGTAAATAATCTTGTTGAAACTGATAAGCAATTTAGAAACTACGTAGAGGATCTTGATAAAAAAATCACACTTTAAGGTTTTTTTTCTTGCCTGTTTAGATTTTTTTTCTTATATTACCAAACAATAGATAATAGTATCTATTCAGGTAATAATTTTAAATACTTTATCATTATGAATGTTTTATTTGTATGCAATTCAAATATGTGTAGATCTCCGCTGGCTGTAGGAGTTTTAAAGAAAAAACTTAATGAACGTAATCTGGAGGCAAAAGTTGAATCGGCAGGATTTGAGGCATTTAACATCAATGAACCACCTGAAAACAGAGCCGTTAAAGAAGGGCTAAAGCATAATATCGACATCTCTGACAATAAAGCCAGACTTTTCTCGAGTGAGGACTTTAGTAAGTTTGACAAAATCTATGTTATGGATACGCTGGCTTACAGAAATGCTCTGTATTTTGCAAATGATGATAATG
The DNA here is from genome assembly GCA_029934735.1 of Bacteroidales bacterium. GTDB lineage: Bacteria > Bacteroidota > Bacteroidia > Bacteroidales > JAADJA01 > JAADJA01. The sequence continues at coordinate 3,820 of JAOZLR010000033.1, read as the reverse complement.
ACAAAAGCAAGGTTGAGTTCCTTTTAAACCTTATCAAGCCAGGTAGAAACGAATCTGTACCTGATCCTTTTTACAGAAAACTGGATGCTTGTGAGGAAACATTTAAAATAATGGACACAGCTTGCGATAAAATTGCCGAGATAATTGCAAAAAGCCGAGTTAATTAATTTTGCTGATTTTGACACAGCCTCCTGATTACAACATAATTGAAAAAGCAGCCGCAAGGATTAGACCCTACATCCACCGAACGCCTGTAATGGCTTCACATAACCTCAATAAGATGGTTGGGGCAGAGATTTATTTTAAATGTGAAAATTTACAAAAAGCCGGGGCCTTTAAAACCAGAGGTGCTTGTAATGCTGTCTTTTTAATAGAAGATACGGATTTAGAGAAAGGTGTATGCACTCATTCCTCGGGGAATCATGCCGCCGCACTTGCCCGCGCTGCTGCACTTCGCAACACAAAAGCTTACATAGTGATGCCTGACAATTCGTCAAAAGTTAAAATTGCAGCAGTAAAACAATATGGAGGCGAGATCACCTTTTGCTCACCAAATTTAAAGTCCAGAGAAGATACGTTAAAAAAAGTTATTGAGAAAACAGGAGCATTAGAAATTCATCCATATAACGATTATAGAATCATTGCAGGTCAGGCAACAGCAGCAAAAGAGCTAATTGAGGATGTGGAAAATATGGATATCATTATGGCTCCTGTCGGAGGCGGAGGCTTGCTGAGTGGCACTGCCTTGTCTGCTTTTTATTATTCACCAAAAACCAAAGTGATTGCAGCAGAGCCGGCTGGTGCCGATGATGCATACAGGTCGTTTTATGAAGGAAAGTTCATTCCATCTAAGAACCCTGATACAATTGCTGACGGACTTCTGACTTCTCTCGGGACATTGACTTATCCAATAATTACTAAATATGTTGATGAAATTATCAGAGTTAAAGAAGAGAGCATAGTTAGAGCAATGAAGCTGATCTGGGAAAGGATGAAGATAATTATAGAGCCATCATCGGCAGTGCCTCTTGCAGCAATTCTTGAAAATCAATCGAATTTTAAGAATAAAAGAATTGGGATAATTCTGTCGGGTGGGAATGTTGACCTTGACAAATTACCTTGGTTTACTACAAAATATTAAATTATGAAAGGCAAACTTTATCTCATCCCTTCATTTCTGTCGGAAACAGCACCGGAAAATGTTTTCCCTAAAGCAAATCTCAGAATTATATCATCCCTTGATACTTTTATAGTTGAAGAGCTAAAGACGGCCCGACGATTTTTGAGAAAAGTGGGATTTAAAAAACAATTTGATGAGGTTACACTTCATCTTTTAAATGAGCACACAGAGATTTCAAACATAGGCCACTACCTTGATGAGGCCGAAAAGGGAGAAGATATCGGACTTTTTTCAGAGGCAGGAACACCTTGTATTGCAGATCCGGGTTCTGAAATTGTTAAGATTGCTCATAAAAGAGACATCAGGGTAGTTCCGTTAACCGGCCCCTCCTCCATTATGCTCGCACTTATGGCATCAGGATTCAATGGACAAAACTTCGCATTTTTAGGTTATCTTCCTATCGACAAAAAAGAGGCTGCCAATAAAATCAGGCAAATCGAAAAAGCTGTTTATCAAAATAATCAAACACAGATTTTTATTGAAACTCCGTATAGGAACAACAGACTTTTTGAGATTTTGCTCAACACCTGTTCTGACAGCACTATGATTTGTGTAGCTTCCGGCCTGACATCTGATAAAGAGTTTATCAAAACACTTTCAGTTAGGGATTGGAAATTCCAAAAACCTGATATTCATAAAATTCCTGCTGTTTTTTTGATGTATAAATAAGGATGAACTTTTACTATGCTCTGTTGTTTATAATTACCGAAAAAACATAAACAATGATAATTATTATCTCCCCGGCTAAAACACTTGATTTTACGGCAAAATCTGTAACTAAGAAATACTCCTTGCCATTGTTTACTGACATGTCAAAAAAGCTGGTTAAGGAGCTGAGAAAGCACTCTCCACCAAAACTGGAGAAGCTAATGAAGATAAGCCCGAAACTGGCAAATCTTAATTATGAAAGATACCAGGAGTGGCATCTACCATTCTCTCCCAAAAACTCAAAACAGGCTCTGTTTGCTTTTCGCGGGGAAGTTTATACGGGAATTGACTCTGACACAATGACTCTTGATGATATCAATTTTGCACAACATCATCTCAGAATATTATCAGGTTTATACGGAATTTTGAGACCACTTGATCTGATACAGGCCTACCGCCTTGAAATGGGAACACCACTAAAAACTGACAAAAACAAGGACTTATATCAATTCTGGGGTGATACGCTTACAAACCTGCTAATAAACGAGTTGGATAACGAACCCGGAAAAATTCTTATAAATCTGGCATCAAATGAATATTACAAAGCTCTTGATTCCAAAAAGCTGAATACAAGAATTATAACACCTGTCTTTAAGGATTTCAAAAACGGCAGCTATAAATTCCTTAGCGTTTATGGCAAAAAGGCCCGTGGACTAATGACACGGTTTTTGATTTCAAATAGAATATCAAACCCTGAGAATCTAAAACTTTTCGATAGTGAAGGCTACTTTTACAACGATAGAATGAGCAAAGATGATGAGTGGGTATTTACAAGAGGGTAAAATTATCAGAATTACCACCTGCCGTCTATTTTTTTTTCTTACGTTTGTCTTTTCTTTTATTAACTATTTTAAATCTTAAAACATGAAAAATCTTATCACATTTATTTTTGCTTTAACATTCTCAACATTTGGATTGCAGGCACAAGACTTACAGGATGTTCTTGATTCCTATTTCGAAACAATCGGTCAGGATAAACTCGTTGAACATGAGTCAATGACGGCTGAGGGCAAATCAATTCAACAAGGGATGGAAACTAATTTTACAATGTATCAAAAAAGGCCAGGCAGTTTCAGATTGGAAATTGATATACAAGGCGCGCAAATGGTACAAGTGTATGATGGAGAAAAAGGTTGGATGATAGCACCCTGGACAGGTAGTATGGATCCAATAGAGATTTCAGGCTGGCAATTAGACGCTTTGGCGAGACAATCAGACTTTGATGGAATGCTTTATAACTTTAAAGAAAAGGGTTATGAAGGTGAATTGATTGGAACGGAAGACATGGAAGGAACAGATGTTTTTAAGATTAAATTAACCGCAAAGGACGGTAGTGTATTCTATCACTATATTGATTCTGATAATTATGTCCTGCTAAAGACAACCTCTATAATGAAAATGGGAGATTCGGAAGTCGAATCTGATACCTACTATAGTAATTACAAAGAAAAAGATGGTATAATAATGCCATATAGCATCGAAAGCCGTGCAAATGGTCAAACAGCTAGTCAGGTTAATATTACTGAAGTACTATTTGATGCAGAATTTGACGATTCAATATTTGCTATGCCGGAGAAGCAGGAAACAGAAGATAACGATAATGACGGGAAACACGAAGAGGATGACGATGATGAAGGGCATGATAACGATGATGATAAAGGTCGACAATAGGAAGGAGTTGTTTTCTATTAATAGTCTATCTTTGATTGCAAAGGTCTGCCTTAGGTGGCAATCGGCAGGGCAAGACCTTTCGGGTGGATGCAGGCCTTGGGCCGTTGAACTCCCGAAAGGTTAAATTTTCGGATTGGCAGTCTTCAGTCGACAATTAGCCTGTCCGGATTCTCAACGTGAAACGGGTCGGCAATCAGTGGTGGTGCAGTTGGTAAAAACATTGAATCATTTTTGCCAAATTATGAACAATGTATAAGAATA
>JAOZLR010000247.1 GCA_029934735.1 Bacteroidales bacterium | reverse complement strand
GCTACATAGCGCACATCCATATTGGCGGGTACACTGATTGGAGGCTTGGTCATAAGCTCAAAGACATTAACCTCCTCTGAAGTTTTGTCCGGAATAATAACACCCTTGATAAAATCATTCACCACAACAATTCCATAGGCGTCTTGTGGGTGGCGTTTTTTAATTATCAAGGATTGAACATTTTCTTTTCGCATAATTTCGACCGCCTCTTTGGCAGTGGCCATGCCATCAATTAAAACTATCTGTTTCGTCATGACATCCTTGGCATTTTGAAAACTTCTTTTTCTATTCATATTTAATCTTTTTTAAAGCTAATCTTTGTGCTTTATATTCTGCAAATATAAGAACTCCTTATTGATTTTACCTAAAAATACTGGTCACGGGCCTGGTCTTTGAATTTCTTCATTTGACTTTCCAGACCGGCTATATGTTCAACAGGTAAAACAAAAGCAATGCCAGTGCCCGGCTCCTCAAATTTGCCCGCTAACTGTATGATTTCCATAAGTTCTTCTACTACGTGTTCCTCCACAAGAAACACAATTATATCAGTCTGGTCTTCAATGCTTAAGCCAAAAAATGACTTTGCCTCATGTATTCCTGTACCTCTTGCAGGAATAATGGTAGCTCCGGTGGCTCCCGCTTTTTTCATAGCATCAATTACATCATCAGTGATACTGGGTTTAACAAAAGCCATAATTAATTTAAATTTCATCTTTTTCTGTTTTTATTTTTAATAATCGAGTTTTTAATTCCATAAATTGAGCATATCCCAATACTGTGATAATTGGGAATAAGCTGGCAAATGCTATGAGCCCAAAACCATCTATGGCAGGGTTTCTGCCCGGCACTGTGCTGGAAAGTCCTAATCCGAGTGCAGCCACCAGGGGAACAGTAACAGTGGAAGTAGTTACTCCTCCTGAATCGTAGGCTAACGCAATAAGCTTCTTTGGGGCAAAAAAAGTCTGAATGATTACAATAACATAACCTGCCATTATATAGGTAAATAATTGTGTTCCTGTTACAATCCGAAATGTACCAAGAGCCAAAGCCAAAGCTACTCCAATCGCTACAGTAATTCGAAGCCCCCAAGGTTTTATAGTGCCCGCAGAGACCTCACTGGCTTTCAGCGCAACTGCAATAAGTGAGGGTTCGGCTACGGTAGTGGCAAATCCGATCATTGCCGCAAAAATGTATATCCAGTAATAAGACCACCAGTTTGACAGCTCACTTTCTGAAGCTCCAATAAAGGCCGGATCAGATAATTGAGTGGCCATAATTTTCCCCACAGGGAAAAGCGCTTTTTCTAACCCTATAAGAAATAAAGCGAGCCCAAGCACTACATAGATTCCCCCCAGGATCATTTTCTTTAAATGGGGAATTGGTTGTTTAAGAACTACGAGCTGAAAAAAAATGATCAATAATATGATAGGCAATACGTCTCTCATAGTATAAAACAAGACCAAAGCAAAATCTATTATAAAATCAACCATAAATCATTCTGTTTTATTAAAACCAAAATAAGCCATATGCCATAACAAATATCATAGGCAAAAGTGAAGCAAAAGCAATCAGACCAAAACCATCAAGTAATGGACTCCTTCCTTTGATCACAGTAGCAAGCCCCACTCCGAGAGCCGTTACTAACGGAACTGTAATAGTAGAAGTGGTAACTCCACCTGCGTCATATGCCAGGCCAATAATCTCATCGGGGGCTATGATAGTCATAAACATAACCAGTACATACCCACCGATGATTAAATAATGTAAAGGCCAGCCCTTGAGAATACGTAACACTCCGATAACAATGGCCAGACCAACAGAAAAAGCCACAGTCAGCCGTAAGCCAATTGCATATATGTCCATAACATCTTGATTATTCTCAATTAAGCCCGCGCCTGAAGATATTATCGAAGCCTCCTTTGCTACTGCAATTAAGGCCGGTTCGGCAATTGTAGTAGAAAAACCAAGCGTAAAGGAGAAAATCATTAACCATAAAAGACTTCCCTTTTTTGCCAGTGCATAAGCCATTGTCTCTCCAATCGGGAATAACCCAATCTCTAAGCCTTCAACAAAAAGCATTAACCCCACTATTACAAACAAGATACCTACTATAACTTCTCCGATTTGAGGAAATGGTTGCTGAATAACAACAGTTTGAAAAAAAACAACTACAACTATTATCGGAATCAGGTCCGTTAGTGCGGCCATTAATTTTTTCAGTATGGCTAGTATATGATTTCTATACCTCAATAATTTTTGCTTTACTTAATTTTGCAATTTCAGGCTCCCATTTTGTTTTCATCACTCTTGCAAGTACAAATATTAATGGTTGTTTCCCTTTAAGTAATATCTCAATATTTCCTTTATTTGCCATCTTTATTACCAAGTTGCTTTTTTATCATTTTATCAAAATCACTTTCAAATAAACTATCTTGAATGGGCTTATACCTGTCATATTCTTCTTCTGCAAATGCTTTTGCTATTGCTGCGCTAACTTTTCCGGCATCTTGCAGTATATCTTTTTGGTTAAATTGCAAAAAAGCATTTAATTTTTCTGCCCAATCTTTCATAGTCATTACAATACCTTGTTCGGCCTGGTCTTCGGCATAATCAAGATACATTGTTACGATACGATTTAATGGTTTAAGTTCTTTTTTTGAGAGGTAGTTTTTTGCAGTTGAAACATCCGATTTTCGAATCTTGCCACCGGGTGAATTTTTCCAGGATGTTAAGCCCATTTTATCTTTTTTGTGGTCGGCACGCGAAACAATAATTTCGGCCGCAGTTTTGCCGGTAATAGCCCAATGCAATTTGTTTTGTACTGTGGCAAAAAACTTTTTGGTTGTTTCCGATTCGTATTCATAATCAATACTGCACTCGGCATAAATATCTGTAATTTGCTGATACAAACGCCTTTCGCTACTGCGAATATCTCTAATTTTTTCGAGCTGTTCTTTAAAATAGTCTTCTCCAAAAATAGGTTGCGGATTTTTTAACCTTTCCACATCCATAGTGTATCCTTTAATTATAAAATCTTTAAGAACTGCTGTAGCCCAAATCCTAAATTGTGTTGCCCTATTAGAGTTTACACGATAACCAACTGCAATAATGGCATCAAGATTATAAAACTTTGTTTGTTTGCTTTGTGTTTTCTCTTTAATAGCACCGTGTTGAGTGGTTGTTTCCAAAATGGAAACAACCACTGTTTCGTCCAATTCATTACTCTCAAATATGTTTTTAAGATGTTTCGAAACAGCGGGAACATTTACATCAAAAAGCTCCGCAATCTTTTTTTGAGGCATCCAGATTGTCTCGTTTTGCAGAAGCACATCTACTTTAACATCTCCGTTTGATGTTTTATAAAGTAAAAATTCTCTGTTTGGTTTATACTTTGCCAAGTCCATATCCTTATGTATTACTTTTATTCCTTATCCTCTCCATTATTCAACTCTTTGCCCATCCTATACTTGATATCGTAATTTATAATAAAGTCCAACACACGCAAAAAGTATTTTAGCATTGTGTTTCTTCGCCTTGCAGATAACGACAGTCTGTCAAAAACCCTCTGCTTTATTAAAATTCAGGCAAATATAAGCCGATTTAAGGAGATTTTGGGAAATTCGGTAACTATTTTGTTATAAAATATGCTATTGTTAAAATGGATTAATCTGGCCTGTTTACGATTATGATACCTAATCTCTTAAGTGGCACTGTTCAAACCGACATAGCCACCATTGCAAAGCTCAAACGATAAGAGCACATGAGTTTGACCAAAATACTCTATTCCAACACCACGCTAGCTTTCCCGTAGTTCATTATCAATATCTCATTCTTATCCGGATTGTCCGATTGTCCGTCGAGATTGAAGTCTGAGGGGAAATAGCCTGATTTACCTGCATTTTGTTCCCAGTCAGAGGTTTTGTCGTCCTGATTAATTTCTCCATCTGCATTGCTGTCACCACTGTATAATCCGAAAAGGTCTGTGTTAAGTATTTTTTGCGAATCAGTGCCAAATGCTTGTGATGCAGAGGATTTGAAACTATACGTGTAAATTCCTCCCGATTTTACAGGGGAGGTTGCCGAAATAACATCAAGGTGGTTTCGATGACAAATTACAATAAACAGATTATTGGCTATTGCAACATCAAACTGTGGCAGAGAGGTCCCGTCTATACTGACAATGGAGCCGTCGGTTAGTAAGAATCCGGCCTGTCGGGCTGTTTTAGTAGCACCAGATGCCAATTCAACCTGAGTTGTATCTCTGAGCTCAATTAAGACCCAGTCAACAACATTTAAAGGAATTGACGTTGTACTTTCTGTTCCTGAATAATCCCAAGGTGATTGGCCGAATGGTTGATTCTCCGGTATATTGGAGCCGGTATTCATATCAGTGCCGTTGTAAGCACCTTCAAGAAAGACTTTTGTGTCAATTGTAAAATGAATGTCGGGTACTATATCTATTTCAAAAGTGTCGGGCAGGCAATTATATCCCGAAACAATAAGTT
>JAOZLR010000246.1 GCA_029934735.1 Bacteroidales bacterium | reverse complement strand
GTTTCAGCAGTACCTGTCATCCCTGCCAGCTTCTTATACATCCTGAAATAGTTCTGAAGAGTAATGGTAGCATAAGTTTGTGTAGCAGCCTCAACTTTTACATCTTCCTTTGCCTCAATGGCCTGATGCAGTCCATCGGAATATCTACGTCCTTCCATTATACGACCGGTTTGCTCATCAACAATCTTAATCTTGTTGTCCATGATTACATACTCCACATCTTTCTCAAACATAGTGTATGCTTTAATCAACTGGTTGACAGTATGGACTTTTTCAGATCTTATTGAGAAATCTCGCAAAATGCCGTCTTTCTTCTCCACCTTTTTCTCTTCTGGCAGATCTGACTTTTCAAGTTCGGCCAGGTCAGCGCCAATGTCAGGCAGGATATAAAATTCAGGATCATTGGCAATATCATTTACAAAGTCAATACCTTTGTCGGTGAGGTCAACGGAACTATTTTTTTCATCAATAACAAAAAGGAGGTCATCGGTTATGATATGCATATTTTTGGCCTGCTCCTGCAAATAAAAGTTCTCAGTTTTCTGCATCCGAAGCCTGTTACCCTCTTCACTGAGCAGCTTTATCAGGGCTTTATTTTTTGGTAATCCTTTAAAGGCACGTAAAAGTAATTCGCCTGCTTTCTTTTCATTATCTGAATTAGATCTGTCTGCAAGCAATTTTTTTGCATCAGCAATTATCTTAGTGACAAATGTTTTCTGTGCATTGTATAATCTTTGAATGTTGGGTTTAAAATCATTAAATTCCTGGTCATCTCCTTTGGGAGTCGGGCCGGAGATTATAAGAGGTGTACGTGCATCATCAATAAGTACAGAGTCAACCTCATCCACAATCGAATAGTTATGAACTCTTTGTACAAGCTCATCAGGGAATGCTGTCATATTATCCCTCAGGTAGTCAAACCCAAATTCATTATTTGTTCCATAAGTTATATCAGCAAGATAGGCTTCTCTTCTCGGCTGTGAGTTAGGTTGATGTTTGTCAATGCAATCCACCTTAAGTCCGTGAAATTCGTGAAGCACTCCCATCCATTCGGAGTCACGTTTTGCCAAATAATCGTTCACGGTTACTATATGAACTCCCTTGCCCGGAAGTGCGTTCAGATAGACAGGCAGAGTCGCAACAAGCGTTTTACCTTCACCGGTAGCCATCTCGGCTATTTTACCCTGATGAAGAATAATTCCACCAATCAACTGCACATCATAGTGAACCATATCCCACTTTATCAGGTTTCCACCAGTATCCCACTCATTTTTGTAAAGTGCCTTATCGCCCACAATTGTCACGTGGTCTCGTGTTGCGGCAAGCTGACGGTCGAAATCATTTGCAATAACCTCAACTACATCATTTTCCTTAAACCTTTTGGCCGTCTCCTTCATAACCGAAAAAGCTTCGGGAAGAATTTCATTCAGCTTATCCTGAGTTTTCTCATATATCTTCTTTCCAAGATCGTCAATCTTTTTCCATATCTTCTCCTTTTCTTCAACATCAAGATTTGGATCTTCATTAATTTTTGATTTATAAGTTTCTATCTGCTTTTCATCAGCTGCAATATGTTCGGCTATTTTCTTTTTAAATTCAGCAGTTTTCGCTCTTAGCCCATCATTGCTAAGGCTTTTAATCGTTTCATAAGCCTTCAAAACTTCATCAAGGATAGGTTTTATGGACTTTATATCGCGGTCGGACTTAGATCCTAAAAATTTCTTTATAAATGATACCATAACAGTAAAGTTAATTCAATTGTAGTAAAAATAAAAACTGAGAATAGTGCCTTATCAACAATCATTCCCTTGACAATCCGTCAGATTTTTCAACGGGCAAAATTAGTTTATTTTATTTAAAACAGCTTCAATATTCTCGCTGGGCTTGGGTGCCGGATATTCCATTATTTCGCCTTCTGAATTTATCAAAACAAACAGCGGGAAAGTCTGTACGCCATAATCTTTCAATACATCGTAGCCATCACCGTTATAAAGAAAGGTCCAGTGGTATCCTTTTTCCTTCACAAGTTTTCTGACTATTTGCGGCTCTTCATCCAATGAAACCATAATAAATTCCACCTTGCTCTTGTATTTTTCATACACATCTTTCAAAATCTTCATCTCACCGAGGCTGGCATAACTCCAGGTTGTTAGAAATCCAAGATAAACAGGTTTGCCAAAAAATGAAGACAGTTTCATGGTGTCACCTTCAATATCCGGCAGGATAAAATCGGGGGCCTTTGTTCCGGGATTAAGCCTTGTCAGCATTTTGATGATATTCCCTGCAATCAGCCGTTGTTCCGGGAAGAGATCGTTTTCTGATATATCATTAAGCATATTAATAATATTCTTTTGGTAGTAATTGCCAGAGTAATATATATCCTTCAACTCCTTAAGCATAACCAACTCACGGATAACCTCATTTCGAAGTAATGTGTCTTTCCCCAAAGAATCAATTAGGGCGGTGTAATTTGCAAGATAATTCACCGCATATTTAAGGTCTGTTTCAGTAGCTGTCTTAGAAACAGATGTGATGTACTGATTAAAGAACTGATTGAAGAAAAACATATACTCCGGATGATTATAAAGTACTGGCTTGTCTTCAAAATATTTCCGGAACAACTGAGGACGAAGTGTGGGAGCCCCTGCCAACTCTATTCCCGCAATCTTGTAAGTAATATAGTTTTGAAAAAAAACATTCTCGATTGTGTCATATTTGACTTTCATTGAGTCGGCAAAGTCATATATAAGATAACGCCTTCTTTTTGCGTATATCTGCTTAAAATTCTCGGTAATAAAGTCATTATAGAGAATATTAAATCCTGAAATTAATAAATTCAGGTCAGGTTTCCTGTCGGATTTTATTGTGCAGGGCAACCTTTCTTTTTTAGTATAAGGCCGGTAAAGATTATCGAAAGGAACACTGTCGGAAACAATTTCATAATTTGTTGCCGGTTCGAGATATATGGAAATAGTATAGTAATCCATGTCAAGAAAGGCAACCAATGTTTCTTTCAGTTCCATAGAGAAGCTAAATTTTCCGGATGAATCAATCATTGTCCGTTCGGATATCTCCTCATAAAATGATATTCTGTCGGAAAAGGTCAGCAGACGAATTTCGTGATTTTCACCACCTGGAAAATAACCTTTTATTGTAGTTGTATCGGCAAATGCCGACACACTAAATAACAGAATGAGAACAGATAATAAAGCATTATAAATTCTATTGGAATTCATATTTTGATTTTTTATAATCCAGTTAAATATTAATTAGTCAGTATGTAACGAAGTTGATTCTCCTTTATTTGAAAGCAAAGTTACTATTGGTAATAATCGGAAAGGTCAACAATCTTAGGAACAAAATCACTTGCATCGCCACCGTGCTGCAGTATATCACGTACTATTGATGAATTTATCGAAGTATGTTCAGGCAGTGTAAGGAAAAAAACCGTCTCAATATTATTGAACAACTTTTTGTTCACCTGACCTATACTGCGCTCAAACTCAAAATCGGCTGATGTTCGCAACCCTCTTAAAATATATTGTGCTCCGAGTTTACGGCAGATGTCAACTGTCAATCCTTCGTATTGAATTACTTTGATTTCCGGATTATCGGCAAAAACCCTCTTAATCCATTCAATTCGTTGCTCCACGGGGAAGAATCCCTTTTTGTCAGAATTTATCCCGATGGCAACATAAAGCTCATCAAACAGAGGGAGTGCTCTTTTAATGACTGATTCGTGACCAATGGTTATGGGGTCGAAAGAGCCTGGAAATACTGCAATATTTTTCATAGAAAGAAGTTTCAGGCAAAATTAAGTAAAAATTATTTTATATTTTCTGCAAACTTTAGAATTTAATATCCTAATTTTGCCGCATGGTTTATAACAAAGAATCAGCTAATGCTATATCGGAACATCTGCTTCAAATTAAAGCAGTTAAGCTGAATGCTTCCAATCCTTTTGTCTGGGCTTCCGGCATGAAATCGCCTATTTATACTGATAACCGTAAGGTATTATCTTTTCCCAAAGTCAGGACTTTTGTCAGACAGCAGTTTGTTGACATTATTCAGGAGGAATACGGGAGTGTTGATTTGATTGCAGGGGTGGCAACAGGTGCAATTGCACATGGTGTTCTCGTGGCTCAGGAAATGGGACTACCCTTTGTTTATATTCGCTCTTCGCAAAAGAAGCATGGGCTGGAAAATAAAATTGAAGGTCAGTTTGAATCGGGACAAAGGGTAGTTGTGATAGAAGACCTTATTTCGACCGGTAAAAGTAGTCTTGATGCAGTTGAGGCCTTGCGTTCTGTGGGCTGTGATGTCAGAGGAATGGTAGCTATTTTCAGTTATAATCTCGAAAAGGCGAAGGAGAATTTCAAAAAGGCTAAATGTAAGCTTTTCACTCTTTCCGACTATAATATCCTTGTGGAATATGCCGAAAACAATAATTACATCTCTGATATTGACTTAAAATCGTTGGCTCAGTGGAGGAAAAATCCGGAGAAATGGAG
>JAOZLR010000245.1 GCA_029934735.1 Bacteroidales bacterium | reverse complement strand
AATATATTTAGCCGAAAATTGATAATTGATAAATAAGTCAGAATAAAATATAATTTATTGAGAGCCGCTGTTTTTTAATAGCGGCTCTTTTTGTTAGTTGTACCTCTTTCCGAAATTGAAACTTAAGTAGAAGGTAAGGAAAAAATAATTTGGTTCATTAAAAGCCATTATTGGTACCGGAATTGGGAATATGTCAATTTGTGCACCTATCTCAAGAGATTTGACTTTTGTACTGTATGACCCATAGTCAAAATCAAGGCCTATTTTTGCGTGTAGTCCCGGATAGACATTCATATCACTGAAACCTTTTGTGAAGGGTCCTCTGCCATAAATATTATCGTAGAAATGTTCGCCGGGGTCATATCTTTCAATTGTTCTGGTGTAAATGAAATCAATACTATTAGCATTAAGGATGTAGAGATAAACAGGTTTTGCAAGGCCCAGGGAAAAGCCTCCCATATAAAGAAATCTGACTTCAACACCACCCCAGTATGGTTTACGGTTTAACAGGCGGTAAATTCCATAACTTGCCCTTATAACGAAAAAAGAATTGAGCTTACCATAAAAATAACTTCTTGAATTTGGGAAATAAGGGTTAATAGTTCTGATCTGTTTCAACGATTTAATTTCAACGATATCAAAAGAAAGAACTCTCTTTTTGAATGCGGTTTTGTTGTATCCCTTACTGAATTTTAGGCCCCAGCCTTGCGAGTGAAGGATAATACCGCCACTCGTCTCCTTTAATAACAGAATATTTTTTGTTGAATCAATTGAGGCGACCTGTTGAGTATAACCCACTGTTGCACTAAGCAATAGAATTAAAACAAATAATATCTTGAATTGAGAATGCATATGATATTAAATAAAAAAATAAATAGCGTATAAAAATACTATTTATTTTTTAATCAACCCAAGTTGATAACTTTATTATTTGAGAAAAATATTTTTGAGCAAAGATCTAATGCCTTTGTTCTATCTGAAATTTTCTGGCTTCGCCATAAGCCGGGCAACTTTGGGGAGATCTGCATGATTCAACAATTAAACCAAGTGTTATTGCTGTTAGTAGTATGAGGACAAATTTTTTCATATTAATTTAATTACGTTCGACAAAGATAAATATTTTTTTATACGCTGTGGTTTTGTATAAAACTTAATTTTGTTAGCGCATATTGCAAAACGTTTGCCATATTTTGTATATTAATTTATTGTAATAATGGAAAAAGTAAAACCGGTTATCGAAATGTCCTGGAAAAGAGAGCTTTCTGAAGAATTTGATTCTGAGTATTTTTTTAAGCTAAAGGAGTTTTTAGTTTTTGAAAGGCAGAAATTTATTATTTATCCTCCGGCTTCGGATATTTTTGCCGCTTTTAACTATACACCTTTTAATAATGTTAAGGTTGTAATATTGGGGCAAGATCCATATCATGGCAAAGGGCAGGCAAATGGACTGTGCTTCTCAGTAAATGATAATATCAAAAAGCCGCCTTCACTTCAAAATATTTTTAAAGAATTGCAAAGCGATTTGGGATATCCGGTTCCTGAAAGCGGTAATCTTGAAAAGTGGGCCAGACAAGGAGTTCTGCTTTTGAATGCAACGTTAACCGTAAGGTCAGGCCAGGCAGGTTCGCATCAAAATAGAGGTTGGGAGCAGTTTACCGATTCTATAATCCAAAGACTTTCGGATAACAGAGAAGACCTGGTTTTTATCCTCTGGGGAAATTATGCAAGAGCAAAACGAAAACTGATTAATTCTGAAAAGCATTTTATAATAGAATCTCCACACCCTTCTCCTTTCTCAGCACACAGTGGCTTTTTTGGAAGTAAATCTTTCTCACGGACAAACGAATACTTGTTTAAGCACGGTATTCAACCTATTGACTGGCAGTTGTAAAATTATTATTTTCGCAACATAATTAGATAATATGGACAGGCAGATACTCAGGCTTGCGATACCCAACATAATCAGCAATATTACTGTTCCTCTTTTAGGGATGGTTGATCTTGCTATTCTCGGGCATCTCGAGTCGGCAGTCTATATTGGGGCCATTGCCCTTGGTGGATTGATATTCAACTTTATATATGCTATTTTTAGTTTTCTGCGTATGGGAACAAGCGGCTTTACAGCTCAGGCATATGGTGAAAAGGATAATGCCGAAATGATAATGATGTTTGGTCGGTCAATGTTCTTTGCAATAGTAGGTGGGTCGTTATTAATTTTACTTCAATACCCGATAGATATTTTTAGTTTTTATATTATGGATGGCTCAGCAGAAGTAAAAACTCTTGCAAGGGAATACTATTATATAAGAATTTATGCTGCACCTGCTTCTCTGGGAATTTTAGCTCTGTCAGGTTGGTTTACAGGTATGCAGAATGCCAGAATACCTATGTTTATCGCAATTGCAATAAATATTATCAACATAGGAGCAAACCTTATTTTTGTTTATGGTTTTGGAATGAAATCAGATGGTGTTGCCTGGGGAACTGTAATTGCCCAGTATTCAGGACTGATATTAGGCTTAATTTTACTAAGAAAAAAATATAGCAAGCTATTAAAATTTTGGGATAGAAGTGATTTTTTTAACTGGCAGAAACTTGGGCGCTTTTTTAAGGTCAATCTCGATATAATCATACGAACAGTATGTCTGATATTTACATTTGCTTTTTTTACTTCTCAATCGGCAAAAATGGATGACACCATACTAGCAGTAAACACAGTTTTATTACAATATTTGTTCGTCTTTGCCTATCTTACCGATGGATTTGCTTATGCAGCTGAGGCTCTTGTCGGGAAGTTTATTGGTGCAAGAAATCTGCCTGACTTAAAAATAGTAATAAAGCGGTTGTTTTTATGGGGACTTGGTTTTAGCATTCCTTTCACAATCATTTATCTTGTTTTCGGACAATCACTTTTGCTTATTATTACTAATAATGAGAGTGTTATAGATGCAGCATCACCTTATCTGTTTTGGATAGGGGTTGTTCCTCTGGCAACATTCGCTGCCTTTGTGTGGGATGGTATTTATATAGGGGCAACAGCTTCAGTTCCAATGCGTAATACACTCCTGATCGCTACATTTTTAGTTTTTCTCCCGTCTTATTATATACTATCAAATTATATTGGTAATCATGGCCTTTGGCTCTCAATGATGCTGTTTATGGTTGCCAGAGGCGTTATGCTGACAATTTTCAGGAAGAGATATATCTATTCAAAGATATATGTTTGAAATTTTTTATAAAAAATATTATAAACCGATTTGTAAATAGATGTAAAGTTGTAAATTTGAACCCTTTTAATTATGCAATAATCAAAATATTAACAACACAAAAAAATATTGAAATGGCTAAAAGAACAATTGTTAGTTTACCGGGCGACGGAATAGGAAGAACCGTTCTCGATGATACAATCCGTGTATTGGATGCTGCAGGATTTGATGCGGAATATGTTGAAGGTGATATAGGCTGGGAATTCTGGCGCAATGAGGGCAACCCATTGCCTGACAGAACCATTGACCTGCTAAACAAACACAAAATAGCGTTATTCGGTGCTATTACTTCAAAACCCAAGGATGCTGCCACAGAAGAACTCGATCCTTCATTAAGAGATAAAGGATTGATCTACTCAAGTCCTATAGTAGGCCTGCGTCAACATTTTGGTCTCGATATCTGTATGCGCCCTTGCCATTCATATAATGGTAATCCGCTGAATTTTGTAAGAAGAGGAAAAGGCGATGATATTGAGGAGCCTGAAGTGGATGTGGTTATCTTCCGTCAGAATACAGAGGGTCTTTATGGTGGAGTTGAGTGGAGTGATCCACCGGAACAAGTTTATGAAGCCTTGATGACTCATCCAAAGTTTGTTAAAAATTTTGGAGAAACACCCAAAGATGAGATTTCAGTATCTACCAGAATCTTTACAAAAAAGGCGACAGAAAGAATTTTGAGGGCAGCATTTGAACATGCAAAAAAATATGGATATAAATCTGTTACTGTTTGCGAAAAACCAAATGTTATCCGCGAAACTTCCGGGATGATGTACAAGATGGCTCAGGAAATACAAAAAACAGATTATCCTGATATTGAGCTATGGAACACCAATATTGATGCACAAATGATGTGGCTGACAAAAAACCCTGAAAATTATGGTGTTATTGTCGCTGGAAATATGTTTGGAGATATTGTTTCTGATGGATTTGCAGGACTAATTGGAGGCCTCGGTTTTGCTTGTAGTGCTCAGTTCAATCCTGATTCCGGTATTGGAGTTTTTGAGCCTACTCATGGTTCAGCTCCTAAATATGCAGATTATCCCGTTTCAATAGTAAATCCTATTGCAATGATTGAATCTGCTTGTATGATGTTGGATTTTATTGATGAAAATAAGATCGCTGCAAAAATCCGTAAAGCCGTTGCTGAAGTTATTGCCGAAGGTAAAGTTAAAACCTACGATATGATGAAAATGAGTGGTCGCCAGGATGTTGTCGAAAAAGGTGCTGCTTCTACATCTCAAATGGCTGATGC
>JAOZLR010000032.1 GCA_029934735.1 Bacteroidales bacterium | reverse complement strand
CTTTATTACCTTTCAACCATTGCTGAGGTTTGTATAAAAGAACAAACACCATCACAATCATCACAATACCAATTGCAATCTCAATAATCTGCTTGCTCAAATCGACAGCAACAAAGGCACCACCAATAGAACCAAGTGTAGCGGGAATTGCAAGTTTTATCCCCTTTTTCGTATCAAGGACATTCTGTCTTTTAAAATTACCGACAGCAGCAATATTTTGTATTAAAAGGGCAATGCGATTTGTGCCGTTTGCAACATTTGCCGGCAAACCAAGAAACATCAGAATAGAAAGAGATATGATTGAACCACCTCCGGCCAAAGTATTAATAAAGCCCACAAGCAGCCCGGAGAAAACTAATATTACGATTTCTAAAACTGTCATTTTTGGCAAAAGTAAGGATAAATTGAACAAAGCTCAAAAATCAAAAACTATATTAATGGGTTTACCTTCCTATATTTTTTGTGAAATTTTGTGTTTTGTGGCTGTTTTTAAGTTGGCAATTGACAGTCAGCAGTTGGCAATCGGCAGTCCTCAGTCGGCAGACTTCAGTCGGCAGTTGACAATTGACAGTCGGCAGTTGGTACGAATTCAACAATTTTAACATTAAACCCATCTCTCCATCTCTCCATCTCTCCATCTTTCCATCCTTCCATCTTTCCATCTTTCCATCACTCCACTGCTATATTAACCTTTTTACCCAACAAAACTATTATTAAATATAGAATAAGAATATTTACAGGATACAAAATGTAAAAAGGCACCCCATAGGCAGCCGGTAAAGTTCCAAATAACACGGAGACAATTCCTACTGTCACAGCGTAAGGCAATTGGGTACGAACGTGTTCAATATGATTACAGGAACTGGCAAGAGAACTGAGAATAGTAGTATCAGAAATAGGTGAGCAATGGTCGCCAAAAACAGAACCGGCTAGTATTGAAGAAACAACATTGTTAAATATCGCCATAGAAGCATCGTAATCCATTCCATATTGTTGTGATATGGCCCAGGATACAGGCAATATAAGTGGATAGAGAATTGCCATTGTTCCCCAGGATGAACCCGTTGAAAAAGCAATTAAGGCAGAAAGAATGAAAGTAATTGCCGGCAATAGGAACGGGGTGAGGCTCATATCAGTCAGAACACCTGCAAGAAACTCTGCTGTATGCATATCCTGTGTTATCAAGGCAAGCGACCAGGCAAGTATCAGAATCAAAACGGCACTCAGCATTGTACCGAAGCCCTCTATCAGATATATTATACTCTTTTTCAGGTTATAAATTCGCTGCGCCACTGTAAGAATAACCGCCACAAGCATTCCCGATAATGAAGCCCACAGCAAAGCGATATATGAGTCGGAGTTACCAATTATTTCAGTGAATTTCGTGAATCCCGAAAGATCAGGATTGTCCCAAACCTGTCGATTCCAGCCGGTTATAACAAGGCCGGCAAAAGTACCGAAAACGACTACCAACACAGGAATAGCTGCATTGTACCATCTGACTTTTTTGGAGTCTATCCTATCTGTAATCTCAGCATTAATCTCAATATCATCGGCTTCCTTAACAATCTCTTTTGCTCTTGCCCTTCTCTCTGCTTTCAGCATCGGACCGTAATCCCGTCCCTTAAAAATAAGCATCACAATAAAAATTAATGTAAGTATGGGATAAAACCTGGTAGTCAGCGATTTGATAAAAATAATGTATGCACTTTCATTTATTCCTATTGCGTTTATTCCCTCCTGAATATATGCAATTTCAATCCCAATCCATGTTGTGGTAAGGGCGAGTGCTGCAACGGGTGCTGCTGTTGAATCGACAATATATGCCAGCTTTTCTCTCGAGATCTTCAGCTTATCAGTAACAGGCCGCATTGTGTTTCCAACAATAAGAGTGTTGGCATAATCATCAAAAAAAATCGCTATTCCAAGCAGCCATGTTACAAACTGCCCCGATTTATCATTGGCAGCATAACGGGCAAGGTAGTTCACAATTCCCTTCATTCCGCCATTTTTTGTAATCAGGGTAACCATCCCCCCTATCATCATCGAAAACAAGATGATGGAAATATGTCCCGTGTCGCTCATTGATTTCACAATATAGCTGTCAATAATAGAATATAAACCGCTGAAAATTGCAATGAATAAAGATTCCCCCTGATAAAAATACAAAATGGTTGTACCTGCCAGTAAGCCCATAAACAGGGCGGAATAAACCTCTCTAAAAAGCAAAGCCATAAGAATAGCTATAAGAGGCGGAATTATTGACATCCACAAAGGAACCGGGGTTACCGCCTTTTCATAAATAGTGCTTCCCACCTTGATAATAACATCTTCCTTATGTGAAAAAGAGTATTTAAAAGAATAAGAGTTCCCTTCCGGGGAAAGAGAAAAAGCAGAGTCGTTAAAAATTACTTTTACAGGATATAATTTATCCATAACATTATCCGGAGTAATACTAATATCAACCGGAATGTTTTGGATTATTATGTTTTGGAGTTTGATGGAGTAATTATTGCCAGAAATTTGTTCAGTCAATGGAGTTTTTTGACTGTTATTTTCCTGTGCAACGCAATGGTATTGCACAAAAAGAATAAAAACAAATAGTAATAAAAGTTGTTTTGTTGACATTAATTCCTCCTGTGACAAGTGTCCACGCCTGTCATTTTAGAAATATTAATTGAGACAAACGTCCATGCGCTTATCAATTCTTTCCTATTAATCTAATCCCGGAACAGCTTCACAATATCATTCCCATTAGCAAAAATCAAAAGAGCAAAAAGGATAACCATCCCTACAATTTGGGCAGACTCCATAAACTTATCGCTTGGCTTACGTCCTGTTATTATTTCATAAAGAAGGAACATCACGTGGCCACCATCCAAAGCCGGAATCGGGAGCACATTTAAAATTGCAAGCATTATTGACAGAAAAGCCGTCAATGACCAGAAGCTATACCAGTCCCAGGTAGGTGGAAAGATATTCCCGATTGTAATAAACCCACCAACTGATTCATAAGCTTTCATTTTTGGATTGAATAACAGTTTTAACTGTTTTAGATAATTGCCAACCCCCTTATATGCTTTAACTGCGCCTGCGGGAATGGCAGCCCCAAATGAATACTTAACTTTGCTAAATTCAAAATAGTCGTCCAGAGGCCTATTGTAAACTCCAAGCTTGCCTTCGGGCGGAACCATTGCAACTATTCTGAGAGTATCGCTATTCCTGAGTAAAACAACAGTTACATCCTGATCTTTATGGTTTTGCAATTCAGTATAAAAGTCGTAAAAATAGGGTGTCGATTTATCATTAAGCCCTATTATCTGGTCTCCAATTTCTATTCCGGCCTCTTTTCCTGATGACCTTGGAGTAAATTTCTCAACGAAAAATGGAATTCTTACAGAAATAAATGTTGGCGATTTCTTTTGTTTAATCAGCTTGCTAACGAAATCTTCAGGAATATTAACGTCCATAACCTGTCCGTCGCGATTAACCTGAATAGTTTTTGCATCATCAAGGATTATCTTTTCCGGAATTTTGTTAAATTTTTCTACTTCCTGATGATCAATGGAAATAATTTTATCACCATTTCTCAATCCGGCTTCCATCGCAAGAGAATCAACGCGTATTCCGTATTTTACCTGTGATGTCGGCAAATATTCATCACCCCAGGCCAGCAGCATCCCAATGTAGATAACAACTGCAAGTATTATGTTCATTGTTACACCCCCAAGCATAATTATAAGTCGTTGCCATGATGGTTTACTTCTAAATTCCCAGGGCTCAGGAGGTTTCTTCATCTGCTCCTTATCCATCGACTCATCAATCATTCCTGATATCTTCACATATCCACCCAAAGGAAGCCAGCCCATTCCATATTCGGTTTCGCCATATTTAAATTTAAATATTGAAAACCAGGGATTAAAGAAAAGATAGAATTTCTCAACTCTTGTTTTGAATAATTTGGCTGCCAGAAAATGTCCGAATTCGTGAATTATCACGAGTATGGATAAACTTAGAAGGAATTGAATTATCTTTATTAAAATCTCCATTTATTGATTCTTTATTTCGTAATGAATACTTAACTCAGCATTCAATTATTTATTATCATTAATTATTCCCATTGCTATTATTCTTGTCGCTTCATCAGTTAAAAAGTAGTCATCTAACGTTGGTTTATCAACAAAATCAACCCTTTCCATACTTTTCTCAATTATTTCAGGTATTCGTGTGAATCCGATTTTATTTTTCAAAAAAGCATCAACAGCAATTTCATTTGCAGCATTCAGAATGCATGGCATATTACCACCCCTTTCAAGTGCTTCAAAAGCGAGTGCAAGATTACGAAAAATTTTAATATCCGGCCTTTCAAATGTTAACTGAGGATAATTTAAAAAATCAAACCTTGGAAAGTCCGATTTTAAACGGTCAGGAAAGCCAAAAGCATATTGTATTGGCAACCTCATATCCGGAAGTCCCATCTGCGCTTTCATTGAACTATCCTGAAATTGAACTATGGAATGAACTATTGACTGCGGATGAATTATCACGTCAATCTGACCGGGGTCAAGTCCAAAAAGCCATTTGGCTTCAATAACCTCAAGGCCCTTGTTCATCATTGATGCAGAGTCGATGGTAATTTTATCACCCATATTCCAGTTTGGATGCTTCAAAGCCTGGGCAACAGTGGCATTTTGAATTTCTTCCCAGCTTTTTCCCCGAAAAGGCCCTCCTGAAGCAGTCAGATATATTTTTTCTATTGTGTCAGGGTTTTCGCCCGACAGACACTGAAAAATTGCAGAATGTTCGGAATCAACCGGAATAAGGCTGACTCTTTTTTCAACAGCAAGTTTTGTAACAAGGTCACCTGCAACAACCAGCGACTCTTTATTTGCCAAAGCTATCCTCTTTCCGGCCTCAATAGCCCTGATTGTGGGCTTTAACCCGGCAAAGCCAACCAAAGCAATAAGAACAATATCAACCGAACCCATATCAATAATTTGGGAAATGGACTCCTCTCCGGCAAACACCTTTATATCGTGCAAAAACAGAGCATCAGAAACTTCGGAATACAAATCCTCATTTCCAATTACAACAAAATTGGGTTTAAATTCAATAGCCTGTTTGATAAGTAAACCGGCATTTTGCTGAGCTGTTAGCACTTCCAGCTCAAACCTGTCAGAATGAGCAGACAAGACTTCCAGAGCCTGCCTCCCGATAGAGCCTGTAGAGCCCAATATTGCAATTCGCTTTTTCAAAATAATTTTTAAATTCTTATTTCACAAACTGAAACTTGCTAAAAAACCACATATTCTCTTGGGTTTACAGCTGCACCGTTCAACCATAATTCAAAATGAAGATGAGGTCCGGTAGTCAGTTCCCCGGATTCACCGACAATAGCGATTGGGTCTCCTGCCTTAACAACATTCCCATCCATTTTAAGTAATACGGAATTATGCTTATAAACCGAGATCAGATTTCCCTGGTGCTGTATTGCAATAACATAACCGGTTTTAACAGTCCAGTCAGAAAAAATTACTGTTCCGTCAAGTGTTGCTTTTACCGCTTCATTATCTTTTGCAACAATATCAATCCCATAATGACCCTCTGTTAAATTGAACTCTTCAGTCGCAATTCCTTTCAAAGGAGCGAAAAAATAATAATTGCTTAAGGGAGTTGTTGGAGTATACAGTTCGTCACTTTCATTATAATACAGGTCATAAGAACTCTCACTTTCATATTCGGCACGCAAAATGGAATCTTCCGGAGATTTTGTATATTGTATATTTTTATAATCCACATCCCGGTTAGTACGGACAGAAGTATCGGTTTCTATGACTTTTCCGTCAATAATATCTTTAAGGTTACGTATGTACAAACTCTTCTGCCTGAAATCAACTTCCAGAGAGTCAACTTTATGCTGAAGATAATTTACTTTTTGACTGAGAGTTACATCAGTATATCCCGGAATATATTCGCGCAATGGTGTAAAAGCAATCAGGAAAGTTGTTGCAACAATCAATAATATGACCACAGTTCCTATGATGACAAAAACATTCAGGCGCGACAATCTGAACGAGAGTCTCTCATCAAATGTCTCCTCATTTACTATAACAAGCCTGTATTTATTACGAAGCTTACGAATCCATTGCCCTTTTTCCTTATTTTTCTCCTTTGCCATAGCACATAAATAGCGGGTGCAAATATACCTGAAAAATAAGAAAGAAATGACATTTTCAATATTTAGGCAAGAGAATTGGATAAAATAAAATATTTTTGCAAAAAAGTAGTTTAATTTTACATAATAAATAGTTACATATTATAATCTGGATTATAATTTAATTCTGCGTTTTTGGACTCATTAAAACCAAATAGATATCTAACCGCATTTGCAATAGTGTCATTATTGCTTGTAACTTATTCATGCTCAACAAAAAAAAATACGTTTGTTCGCCGTGTTTTTCATAATCTTACCGGACACTATAATCAGTTTTGGAACGGAAGAGAAAGTTACAGACAAGGTGTTGCTCAACTGGAAAATACTGTAAAAGACAACTACAACAAAATACTTCCTGTATATAACTACGGAACAAAAAACGAAGCCCAGCAATTGAACTCCTATATGGATAAAGCAATTGAAAAAGCATCGCTAAATATCCAGACTCATTCAATGTATTTCAACCATAAGGAATGGATAAAATGGATTGATGACAGCTATATGATGATTGGTGAAGCATATTTTTATAAGCACGATTTTAACCAGTCGAAAAGGACTTTTGAATTCATCACTAACGAATATAAAAAAGACGATATCAAGTATGAGGCCATGCTTTGGCTTGCCAAATCATATAATCAACTCGAAAAATATAAAAGAGCCCAATCTGTCCTTGACAATCTTAGAAATGAACTGGATAAACTTAGCAAACCGCCACAGGATGTTGTAAAAGCCCTGCCACTTGTAACTGCCAATATGTTCCTGAAGCAGGAAAAGTACAACCAGGCAAGGGAATTTCTAAAGGAAGCACTTTATTTAAACCAAAAAAGAAAAACAGAATCCAGGGTCCGGTTTATTCTCGGACAAATCCACCAGCAGGAAGAGGATTATTACAAAGCATCGGAGTATTATGCAAAAGTAATAAAGATGAATCCCCCTTATGATATGACCTTTAATGCTACAATCAACCTTGCAACCTGCTATGATATAAGTTACGAAAACAACAGTAAAAGTATTATTAATAATCTGCTGAAAATGCTTAAAGAGGATAAAAATAAGGATTATCGTGACCAGATTTATTTTGCTCTTTCTGATGTTGAATTTAAAAATCGGGAAGACTCAATTGCGATTGATTACCTCAGACTTTCTGTTGCAACCAGTGTTACCAACAACTATCAAAAAGCGGCCTCTTCACTAAAGCTGGGAAAAACATTTTTTACAATGCAGTCATATCAATTATCACAGGCATATTATGATACTGCTGTTCAGGTTCTGCCTGAGGACTATCCGGATTATAAAAATATAATAGCTAAATCAGCCTACCTGTCCGAACTTGTCAATTATCTAGTTATTGTTCAAACACAGGACAGCCTGCAAATGGTTGCCTCAATGAATGAGGAAGACAGAAACATTGTAATTGACAAAATAATAGCCAAACTTATTGAAGAGGAAGAGAAGGCAAAAGAGCAGGAAGAACTTTTAGCGAGTATGGGCGATAACACTATGGCAGGGACAAACCAGGCGGGTGGCACTTCCAGACCAATGCCGGGTAATCAGCTTGGCGGTGGTAAATGGTATTTTTATAATACCGGCACAAAAAGTTATGGATATTCAGAGTTTATAAAAAAATGGGGTAAGCGAAAGTTAGAAGACAACTGGTGGCTGGTAAATAAAAAAACTCTCTTTGTGCCACAGGAAGAGGTCCTTGCCGAAAACGACAGTATTGTAAGCGACAGTACAGCCACTGTCAAAGTCTCAAATGATCCTCACAATAGGGATTATTATCTTAAAGACCTGCCCTTTACAGGAGAACAGGTTCTCGCTTCCAATGTGTTAATTGATAGCTCTCTGTTCGAACTTGGCTTTATTTATAAAGACAACCTTGAAAATAACGACAGGGCTATTGAATCGTTTGATACGCTTGTGACCCGTTTCCCCGAGAGCATCCATCTTTTACAATCATACTACCAACTCTTCAAACTCTACTCTAGTAAAGATAGTATTGATAAGGCTGAGTATTACAAAGGTCTTATTATACAAAAATTTCCTGAAAGCGATTATGCCAAGCTTCTAACTGATCCGGAGTATTATAAAGAGTTAGAAGCAGAAAAAAACAGGGCATTAACACTTTACGATGAAACCTATAATTATTATTTGACCGGTGACTATTATATGGTTTATAGTAACTGCGACAGGGCTTTAAGCACTTTTGAAAAGCCTAAAGAGATAATGGCTAAGTTTGAGTATCTGAGGGCTTTGTCTCTCGGAAAAATAGAAGTCACAGACTCACTTCAGGTTGCTCTTGAGGGTCTGGTTAAAAAATACCCTGACAGTGAAATTACACCTCTTGCTCAGAACATACTGAATTATCTTGCCGGGCCTTCAGATACGACTTCAGCTACAAAAACCAAAGAGCCTGAAGAGATTTATGACATCTCTATTTATGATTTTAATCCGAACAGCAAACAAATCTTCGCAATAATAGTGAAAGGCGAAAATTCAAATATCAACGCTCTTAAAGTAAGGGTCTCCGACTTTAACTCAAAGAACTACAGGCTTGAGAATCTATCAATTACAAGCATTCTTCTGGATATGTCAACAAACTTCATTATGGCTGGTAATTTCTCAACTATTGATAAAGCAATGGCATACTTTAATTCAATTACTACAAACGACTACGTATTTGCAAATATTAAAAAGGAAAATATTCGTACTTTTGTCATTTCTCAGGAAAATTATCCGATTTTTTATCGGGATAAAGACATCAAAAAGTACCAGGCTTTCTTTAACAAATATTATTTTAACAATCAATAAAAAGGTTTATTATATTTGTAAAAAATATTTTATAATTTTATGTTCAAAAAAAAGCAAAATATTATGGCTAAAAATATTATCAACGAATCGAAACCTAACACTATCGTTGAGGGAACAATAATTAAAGGTGAAATCATAGCCAATGGCGACTTTCGTATAGACGGCAAACTTATCGGTGCAATTAATTCCAAAGGCAAAATTGTTGTTGGAACAAGTGGCAGTATCGAAGGGGAAATTACTTGTAAAAATGCTGATTTTTCGGGTTATATTAAAGCTAAGGTTCTTGTCGAACAACTTTTATCCCTCAAGGCATCATCAAAATTAAATGGAGATGTTGTTACTGACAAACTTGCCATTGAACCGGGGGCAACTTTTACCGGAACCTGTAACATGGATTCCAACTCACCCGGAAAAGTTAATTCACAATCAGGAAATGAACAAAATAAAGAAAAACAAAAACTCTTTAAATAATTATGCACAGTACTCAAACATTGCCTTGCAAATGCTGGTCATTATTCTTGCAGGTGTATGGGGAGGTGTAGAGTTGGATAAATGGCTGAATACAGCACCTATTCTGACAGTTATCCTGTCACTATTTGCAGTATCGCTTTCTATTTACTCTGTTGTTAAAAATCTACTTAAATAAAATATAATGTTCTGATATGGGTCATCAATATATTTCTTTCCTGAAAAAACTTACAATATTCTCACTTCTGCTTGCAATACCAGGGGTTATTGCAGCTTACACTCTTCCGCCTGAACAAATAACACCAACACTTCCCTTTCTGTATCTTTTCTTCTATTCCGCAACAACAATTGTACACTATCTGCTACTGAAAATATCTGAAAAGAAACCCACTGCATTCACAAATTACTTTATGCTGCTAACCTTTGGAAAGTTAATTTTCTATCTGACAATAATATTGGCCTATATTATTCTTTTTCCAGATGACGCAAAATCTTTTGTCGTTTCTTTCCTGATTTTATACCTCTTTTATACTGGATTTGAAGTTGTTTTAAGCCTGAAGCTTATTGGACAGAAGAAAACTGTAAAGAAAGATCATTAAGGTTGCAAAGGTCTCGATTTGTCATTAACCTGTTCAATGAAATAGCGCTTTTCAAGGCTCTAACCTCATCTTTTTACTGACCTCTAACATATGCAACTCAATATCCTCCAGAAAATTATCAATCACTTTAATTTTTGAAAGGGCAATCTCAAAAGCCATTAGTACATTTGGAATACCCTTGATCTTTTTAACTTTGTCCTGCACAAACTTCTCGGATGCAGGGCCATTGATTAAAAGAAAAAAATCAGTTGCTTTTTGAGAGGAGAAAAGTTTTGCCCTTGTATTATGGTTTGTTAAAAGATAAAAATTTATCTCACAATCAAAATCGTGATAAAAATAGAGAGGGTAATATATCAGTTCTTCAAGCTTATTATTATAAACCGGGAGGTCATCTGTCCTTTTCATCTGAATCTTCAGAACCTCATTTATCTTGTAGGCTATCCAGTAATCCTTTCGATGACAGGAAATTCCCACAAGAAAATTATCCTGATCAAAATCAATATCTATTTTTACTTTTTTCGTCATAGCATTACAGGATTACACCTTTCAAAAATAGAAAAGAATTCAATGGAAATTAAAAAAAATTCATTTTATTTGAACTTGAGTAAACTTTAGGGCCCAAAGCTTACGATAAAACCGTTATTAAAATTCATTGATAAGAAGTTCTCAGGAGGTCAGGTTCTCCTCATTATCAATCAGTACCATGGCTTTTTCAGCAGCAAGCTGCTCGGCACTTTTTATCGCATAGTCCTGTGCTGTAGCAACAGGTTTATTATCAACCAGCACTTCGACAAGATACTGCTTCCCATAACCATTTCCTATCTCTTCAATAACCTTAAACTCAATGGGGATTTTTTCTTTTTGCGACCATTCTATAAGCTGGCTTTTGTAATTTGTATCTTCCTCAACCAATTTATCTATATCAAAATGCACATCAACAACCCTTTTAATCAGGATTCGTTTGGTAAAATCATAACCCTTATCTAAATAAAGCGCACCGACAAAGGCTTCAAAGGCATCGCCCAAAAGCGATTTACTAAAACCGTTTCCCGATATTTCAGATTTAACCAGAACATCAATACCAAGTTTTCGCGAAAGCTTATTCAAAGAACTCCGGCTCACAATTTTGGAACGCATTTCAGTAAGAAACCCCTCCTCTTTATAAGGAAATTTCTTAAAAAGATAATCGGCAACTATTGAACTTAATACGGCATCGCCAAGATATTCAAGCCTTTCGTTACTGACTTTAAAACCATTAATTCTCTCCTGCGATGCAGATTTATGTCTGAACGCAAGACTATATAACGCGATGTTGTCGGGGAAAAAACCGAAAATATTTTTAACAGTATAAACTAATTTCTTATCAGAAGAAAAAACCGACCTTATTGGAGATAAGATACTCAAAGTTTACTTTTCTTTACACTTCTTAAAAATAATTGATGCATTATGGCCACCGAAACCAAAGGTATTACTTAGTGCGTAATTGATTACCTTTTTCTTACCTTTCCAAAATGTAAAGTCAAGATTGTTATCAATATCCGGATCATCAGTAAAATGGTTTATTGTAGGAGGAACAAAATCATTATTAATGGCCAGAATAGCTGCAATAGCCTCAGCAACGCCGGCAGCACCAAGCAGATGACCTGTCATTGATTTAGTAGAGTTAATTGCTATTTTATATGCATGCTCACCAAACAAATTGACGATTGCCTTAGGCTCAACAACATCTCCAACCGGAGTAGATGTTCCGTGAGTATTAATATGGTCGATATCCTCAGGTTTTATTCCAGCCTCCTCAATAGCATATTGCATAGCCTTCATAGCACCATAACCTTCAGGATGTGGAGCTGTCATATGATATGCATCACCCGACAAGCCACTTCCAACCAACTCAGCATATATTTTAGCACCACGCTTCACAGCATGTTCATATTCTTCGAGGACTAAAGCACCCCCACCTTCACCAAGGACAAATCCATCTCTGTCCTTATCAAAAGGCCTCGAGGCTGTTTCTGGATCATCATTGCGTGTAGAAATAGCATGCATAGCGTTAAATCCACCAACACCTGCTGGAAAGATAGCCGCTTCTGAGCCTCCACAAACAAACAAATCCGCCTTATCAAGCCGGATAAGATTATAAGCATCGACAATAGCATTTGCAGATGAAGCACAAGCGGATACAGTAGCATAATTAGGACCCCTGAAACCATATTTTATTGAAATATGACCGGCAGCAATATCTGCAATCATTTTTGGAATAAAGAAAGGATTATACCTTGGAATACCACTACCTGTAGCAAAATTACCTGCCTCTGTTTCAAAAGTGTGCACACCGCCAATACCTGATGCCCAAATAACACCGGCCCGATCCTTGTCAATCTTGTCAAGGTCAATACCGGAGTTTTCAACACTCTGCGCAGCAGCAACCATACCAAATTGAGCATAAAGATCATATTTTCTTGCTTCCTTTCTATCAAAATGATCCAAAGGATTAAAGTTTTTGACCTCAAATGCAAATTGCGTTTTGAATTGCGATGCATCAAAACGCGTAATGGGTCCTGCCCCATTTGCCCCTTTTACAAGGCTGTCCCAGTATTCATCAATACTGTTACCTATGGGAGTCAGAGCACCAAGTCCTGTTACTACTACCCGCTTAAGCTCCATATTTACAGAGTATTTTTACTTTGCGTTGTCTTCAATATACTTAATTGCATCACCAACCGTAGCTATCTTTTCAGCCTGGTCATCAGGGATTGCAATATTGAATTCTTTTTCGAATTCCATAATCAGTTCAACTGTATCCAGTGAATCTGCTCCTAAATCATTTGTAAAATTTGCTTCCAGAGTAACTTCATTTTCATCAACTCCAAGCTTATCAATGATTATTGCTTTTACTTTTGTTGCGGTATCAGACATATCTTTTATATTTTTAAGGATTAACGGGTGCAAAGAAAGGAATTTTCTTAAAAATATACAAGTTTTTAATCTTTTTGATATAAAAAAATTCATTCTAAAAAAACGCCTATTCTTCCATAGGCCGCATCAGACAATGACTTTAGCATTATTAGTCAAATAAAAAAAATATCGAATACTTTTTATTTTGTCTTCGATTTTTATCAGAATATCTTTTTACTTTTGCTTTTATGAAAAACATCGCAATATTTGCTTCGGGAAGTGGTACAAATGCTGAGACAATTATTAAGTTTTTTGATAAACACAAAAATATTTCAGTATCAAGGATTTTTTGCAATAAGGAAACTGCATATGTCCTGACTCGCGCAAGAAATCTGACAATTCCAACATTGGTCTTCAACAGAAAAATGTTTTATGACTCAGATATTATTCTCGATCAACTAAAAAAGGACAAAACAGATCTTATTGTCCTGGCCGGATTTTTATGGCTTGTACCTGATAACATTCTGAAAAATTATAAAAACAGGATCATAAATATCCATCCTGCCTTGTTACCTAAATACGGGGGGAAAGGGATGTATGGCTCCAAAGTTCACGAGGCAGTTGTCAATGCCAAAGAAAAGGAATCGGGAATAACCATTCATTTTGTGAATAAGACATATGATGATGGAAAAATTGTTTTTCAGGGAAAATGTATCGTGGAGCAAAGCGACACCCCCGATTCACTTGCCGCAAAAATCCACAAGCTTGAACACAAACACTATCCACAGGTGATTGAGGAGATTTTGATGGAAGAAAGCCTGGAATAAAGTAAGTCGTCTGATAGCTATATATTTTATTTGATTTCAATCGGCAGCCTGCCTGTGCACATTCGTCAGACCACTGCGCAGGGACAGGTGGGCTAGCAAGTGGTCAGACGAATATGCGCAGGGGCAAGG
>JAOZLR010000244.1 GCA_029934735.1 Bacteroidales bacterium | reverse complement strand
CTGCAGGAAGTGGTGATGTTTTGACCGGGACAATCGCTGCTATGTTCGGACTCGGATTTCCGATTAACGACGCTGTGCGTATGGGTGTTTTTATGCATGGCTTTGCAGGTGACATTGCCACAAATAATAAAGGCGAAGATGGTCTCATTGCCAGCGACATTATGGATCAACTTCCTGCATCCCTGAGAATTTATCGTGAAGAATTTAATTCAGTCATAGAAGATCATTATCATAGTATTTATATTATTTAAGGCTAAAATGAAAGCATGGATTCTTAAAAATCAAGCCCCAGTTGAAAGCTTATCGCTTGAACTGAAGGAGGTTCCTCAACCTGAGCCGGGAGTACATGAGTTAAGAATAAAAAATATTGCCTGTGGCGTATGCCGTACCGATATTCATATAGCTGAAGGTGACCTGCCACTTAAAAAATCACCCTTGATTTTAGGCCATGAGATTGTTGGTGTCGTTGATAAAATTGGGGAAAAGGTAACCAATTTCAATATTGGTGACAGGGTGGGCGTAACCTGGCTTAACAGTACCTGTGGTAAGTGTAAATTTTGTCTTTCTGATAGAGAAAACTTGTGTCCAAATGCGCATTTCACCGGATGGGATGCAGATGGTGGCTATGCTGAATATAGTGTTGTTCCTGCTAATTTTGCTTTTCATCCTGGCAAAACACAATCATCAGTAGAAATTGCTCCGCTGATGTGTCCGGGTGTAGCCGGATATCGTGCATTTCGATTAACAGATTTGCATCCGGGAGATAAATTGGGACTTTACGGCTATGGTCCTACTGCCAATTATGTACTGCAAGTGGCTAAACATAATAACATTGATGTGTATGTAATTACCCGCAGTGAAAAAAACAAGACCCTGGCAAAACAAACAGGTGCTGATTGGGTCGGCGGATATGGTGATAAGATTCCTGAAATGTTGGATGGTGGCATTATCTTTCCGCCGGTCGGTAATTTAGTTTCCCACGCATTATCACAGTTGGATAGTGGAGGCAGGCTTGTATTGGGTCCGGTAACAATGACACCAATTGAAATTAAAGATTACAATCTCATCTGGCAGGAGCGCTCGATTATAAGTTTAGCACACATTACCAGAAAAGATGCAGTTGAATTTTTACAATTAGCAAATAAAATAATACTTAAAGCACCTATTGAGGTTTTTCCATTTACGGATTTACAACAAGCATTAATTAAGGTTAAACATGGGAAAGTGAATGGAAATGCCGTAATACAAATTGCAGAAGATGAAACAATTTAGCCTGATTGAAAAACAAGAGTCACTTGATGTTCTTAATTATCAGATCAGGGCTTGTGAAAGATGCAGTTTATCCGCTACCCGGAAGCATGCTCTAACAGGTGAAGGGAACATTAATGCCCGTATTATGTTCATTGCACTTTCTCCGGGTGGAAAAGAAGATTCAGAAAACAAAATGTTTATTGGCCCCTCCGGGCAGGTTTTTAACAGATTATTGCAAGCAGCCGGAATTAACAGGAACCTGGTCTTTATGACCAATCTGGTTAAATGTATGTTGCCTAAGAACCGAAAGCCCTCAATGGAAGAAATTGAATCCTGTAGTATTTTTTTAAACGATGAAATCCTGCTAATTCAGCCTGAAATTATTGTGCCTTTAGGCTATTTTGCAACACGGACAATCCTAACAAAATATCATGATAATTCACTGGCAATGGGAAAGGGCTTTACAGAAATCAATGGCAAATTAATATTTATAAATGACCAAAAAATATTCCCTTTGCCCCATCCGGCATCACTTCTTTACAATCCGTCTTTTGAACCAGATACAATAGAAAAATACAAAAAATTGAAAACCTTTTTGTAAAATGATAAGAATTTTTGAATCATTATTTTCTCTAAGCTTTGAATCATTTTGAAAACAAATCAACAAAAGTATTGAGTAATCTCAAGAATTCCTTTAAGGGTAAAGTAGTTGAAAGTCATTGGCCATAAGTTATTGCATATTAACTTTGTTTTTAAATTAGTTTTATTCATTTTAAAATAACAATTATGAAAAATGTTAAGAATTTATACAATGAATTAAATTGGGAAATTGCCCCGGGTTATTTCGAAGGGACAAAAAGAAAAGTCCTTAGGGACGATGATAAAGGTCAGACAATATTATTAAAATTCCCAAAAGGCTTTTCTATGCCCCCACATGCTCACATTACAACGGAGCAACATTTTGTGCTTGAAGGTGAATACCATAGCGCTGGGAAAAACTATCCGGCAGGTTCTTACCAGATTTTTTTACCGGGAGAGGAACACGGACCATTTGAATCAAAAAAGGGAGCTTTAATCCTGGTTATATGGGATCCCATTCAAGTAGCCCAATAATCGAAGAATTGTTGAAAAGATATTAAAACAATAGAGGTAAATTAATTATTTACTGTTCACACAATAAGATAAAACTTCGCCTTCATTTCGGGTATTGTGAAAAGTTTGCATATCAATAAGAACATTGAGTAATTTCAAAATCCCTATTAATAGCTAAGTGTCTGTTGTTACTAGAAGATTGGTTACAGTAACTTAATTTTGCAAAAAAATTGGTTTATAAATATTTTGTATGAAAACTATAAAAACCGGGACAAGTTGGATCGATGATGTAATACCTGAAGGATTACCATTGAAATCTACCACGGTGATTACAGGGCCTGGTGGTTCGGGTAAACCACTCATTGGGGAAACATTTGTTACCGCATGGTTGAAAAAAGGCGGAAGTGTTATTTTCATGTCGCTGCAATACCCCGGTTCGGAATTTGTTGCTGAAAGCATAAAGAGTGTTACCGGATTGGATATTCAGGATTATAAAGAAAAAACAATATTTCTACAGCTTGACACCGGAATTTCAGAATATCAGAAAGTGAACAAAAGTCTTATACTGGCAAATCTTGTAAAACCGCAAGTATGGGAAAAAGTTTTAAATCTTGCTTCGGCAAAATTACCTGATGAAGGCCCCGGAGTTTTAATCTTCTGCTCTGCATTAAATCTCTTGTTATTTTCTCCAACTTATGGGGATTTGATTTTCGAAAAGATTAAAAGCACTATTGTGTCCAATACTGATAAAACGTATTTATTTTCTGTCAGTACATCAGCAAAAGCTGAAGAAATTTCACAATTGGAAGAAATTGCCGATAATGTGATCTTTTCACGCAGTAAAAAAGAACCCTTTCGGCTATTTATGAAAGTTCTTAAAATTGGTGGTGTACCTTGTGATTTATCTGAAGTACAGGTTCCAATTTCTCCTGACATATTAAGCCATATAAAAGAAATGGCAGATCATAGCAGAGGCAAAGTTTTGCCCGCCATTTTAAAAACGTAAATATATTTAATCATTAAAAAATAAATAACATGAAAATTTTATTAGCTACAGATGGAGAAACCTTAGAAAGTAAAATCGCTAAAAGATTTGGTGAAGCTCCTTATTATTTAATTTATAATAGTGAAAACAAAGAAATTGAAGCCAGGGTTAACCCGGGTCACGATGATAATCATTCAGGCTTAATTGATTTAATTAACGAAGGGGTTTTGCATTATATTATTGGTAATACTGGCCCGAATGCATTCAATGTTTTAGATGACAGAAATGCCAAACTTTATCTCGCAAGAGGGTCGGTTGCAAAAGACGCTTTAGATGCTTTTCTGAATAATAAACTGGAAAGGCTGACAAAAGCTACATTAAAAAGACCCATTCGTAAAAAATGAAATGAATACATATTCATTAAATCTAATCTTTAAAACTAAAAAATAGGAATTATGAAAGAATTTAAGAATTCCTACGACGAGTTAAATTGGGAAATTGCCACGGGTTATTCCGAGGGAACAAAAAGAAAAGTATTAAGAGATGAAAATGGTGCTAAAACAGTTCTCTTAAAATTGCCAAAAGGCTTTAATATGTCTCCACATTCTCATGTTGTTACAGAGCAGGATTTTGTCCTTGAAGGAGAATATATCAGCAAGGGAAAAAAATTCTCAAAAGGGTCTTATCAAATTTTTTCACCACACGACGAACATGGACCCTTTGAGTCGAAGGAGGGAGCATTAATCCTGGTTGTATGGGATCCCATAGAATTGTAGAAATCTATAATATGAGAACAAAATAAGAAAAGGCAAAATTTATGCAAATGAAAACAGAAGCATGGAAAGGGTAAAGATATTAATTTGGATAATACTGATTTTTGGCGGTAGTATTTTTGGATATTATCTTGATTATTTGATATTTGAAAATATCCATCAAAATATTATCCCTCATATTGTCAGTTTATTAATTGGTGCTTTTCTGTTGTTCCTTGTAATGAAAATCAGTAAAAATACCGGCAGGACACTTGCAAAATATGGACGAAAAGGTGAATTGAAAAGAATGCAAACTAATATACTAACCAAACAAGGAGTATATAAATATATGAGACATCCAATGCATTTGGGTTTGTTGTTTTTGCCGCTTGCTGTTGCTTTTTTAATATGGTCGCCTTCGTTCATTCTAATTATTGCAC
>JAOZLR010000243.1:2344-4527 GCA_029934735.1 Bacteroidales bacterium | reverse complement strand
GTTTTGGCGTGTCGTACAGCCCCTGGCTTAGGAAACTTGTTAATGACATCAATCTTGCTTACCTTACATTTTTTAAGAAGATTGGTGACAAGCAGGCCGTTCATGCTTCACTAACTTACTTTTCGCTTGGAGATATTACATTTACTGATATTCAGGGTGATGTGATAGGAAACTACAAACCTAACGAATTTGCGATTGATGCTGGTTATTCTCGTAAGTTTTCGGAAAAACTTTCGGGTTCTGTGGTCGGAAGATTCATCTATTCAAATCTAACTCAGGGGCAATTTGTTCAGGGTGTTTCAACAAAGGCTGGTACATCAATTGCTGCTGATATCGCCATTTTTTATAAGACAGACCTAAATATAGGTGGCCTTGCTGGTTCGGATTTGAGTTTTGGAGTGAATATTTCAAATATTGGTCAAAAAATTTCATATTCGGATGATGATCTGTCCAAAGATTTTATTCCCACAAATATGCGATTGGGTGGCTCCTTAGGAATTGATATTGATGACTATAACTCTTTTAGGTTTTCACTTGACCTGAATAAGCTATTGGTTCCTACACCTCCAATTTATAAAATTGACGACTCAACAGGCCAACAGGTAATTGGACCAGACGGAAAGCCTGAAATAGAGGCAGGAATGGACCCTGATGTTTCTGTAGTTACAGGTATGATACACTCATTTTATGATGCACCAGGTGGTTTTAGCGAAGAGATGAAAGAATTTATCTGGGTTGTTGGTGTTGAGTATTGGTATGATAAACAATTTGGTGTTCGTGCAGGTTATTTTCACGAAAGCAAAATGAAAGGCAATCGTCAGTTCTTTACACTTGGTCTGGGATTAAGATACAATGTCTTCGGCCTGGATTTCTCTTATCTTATTCCTACTCAGCAAAATAATCCGCTGGCTAATACACTAAGATTTACTCTTACATTTAATTTTGACGCAGTAGGGAAGTAATTAACTATTTGTAAAATATACAAAAGGGCTGATGCAAAATTGTATCAGCCTTTTTTGCTTGAATCAATTAATTTTATAACTTGCGCCCCTTAATAAATATTATCAGATGATAAAAGTAGGTTTTGGTTTTGATGTTCACAAGCTTAAAGAGGGAAATGAGCTATGGATTGGTGGAGTGAAAATAGATTCTGACAAGGGTTCTGTTGGGCATTCTGATGGGGATGTGCTGATACATGCAATCTGCGATGCCATTCTCGGTGCCGCAAATCTCAGGGATATAGGGTTTCACTTTCCTGATACTGATCCTAAATACAAAGGTATCGACAGTAAAGTATTGTTGCGTGAAGTTTGTGATAAACTTGACCAGACAGGCTATGTTATAAATAATATTGACTCTACTGTTAGTCTTGAAAAGCCAAAAATTGCCGGCTATATTCCTGATATGTTAATTGCCTTATCAGAAACAACCAACCTGGACAAAAATAATATTTCCATTAAGGCAACTACAACCGAAAAGCTTGGCTTCACAGGTCGGCAGGAAGGAATTGCGGCTTATGCTGTTGTTTTGATCAGAAGGAAGTAGGAGATTAATGCTAAGCAAAGTAAATTTATATTTATTCAGAGCAGTGTTATTGTGGCCAAAAAGATTCCGGATTATTTAATCATAAAATCCAGCATCTTTCTATCTTCAAGGTAGGTAGTAATTTTGTCGCCAATATTGACTTTCCCGACACCTGCAGGAGTTCCTGTAAATAGTATATCTCCCATTTTCAAATAGATAAACTGTGACACATAAGAGATTATTCTTTCAAATGAAAATATCATATCTTTTGAATTACCATTTTGAACAGTTTTATCGTTCAAATCCATTCGGAATTTAATTTTATCACTGTTGTTAAGTTCTGATACTGGGATAAATGTACTTATTGGTGCTGAGTAGTCAAAGGCTTTGGCAATTTCCCACGGATGTCCTTTTTCCTTACATTTTCTTTGAATATCGCGGGCGGTAAAGTCAATACCTAAAGCAATTTTGTCATAGTAATTATGTGCAAATTTCTCCTGAACATTCTTTCCGTTTTTCGAAATTTTAATAACCAGTTCAGTCTCATAATGTATCTCCTCCGAAAAGTCAGGGATGTAAAACGGGCGGTTTCTTATCAGCAGAGCAGTATCCGGTTTCATAAAAAACATTGGATTTTCAGGCAATGGATTATTTAGCTC
>JAOZLR010000243.1:0-2244 GCA_029934735.1 Bacteroidales bacterium | reverse complement strand
AAATAATATGGCAAAGATAAAAGAAAAAATAAAGATTGTTAACAAGTATTTTAAACTGAAGTTGATAATCAGCGGTTTTGTATCATTTGTTAATAGTCAGCGGAAAACAGTGTTAATAAATTGTTTATGAAAGGTGAAAACAAAGGGTTGTTTGTTCTAATTTTGACACCTTTTTCAAACTCAAAAAAAATATAAATACTACAGATGACAGGGAACTCAGAATCGATAGGAACAGTAAAGAATAAAGTGAGGAAATCTCCTCTAAAACAAGCTTTTAGCGAGCATGGTAAGATCCCTCCACAGGCTGTTGACCTTGAAGAGGCCGTACTTGGTGCTTTAATGCTTGAGCAGGAACCCCTCAATACTGTGATCGACGTTCTGAAACCTGAAATGTTTTATAAAGAAGCTCATCAGGAAATTTATAGAGCTATCCATAATTTATTTAATAAATCGGAGCCTGTTGATATTCTGACAGTAACTAATGAACTTAAGCTGAATGGTAATCTGGAACTTGTAGGAGGAGCATATTATATAGCTCAGCTTACTAACAGAGTAGCCTCCTCGGCTAATACGGAATATCATGCCAGAATTGTATTACAAAAATATATTCAACGTGAACTTATAGCAGTCTCTTCCGAGATCATTAAAGATGCCTTTGAGGATACTACAGATGTTTTTGAATTACTTGACAAAGCTGAGAAAAATCTTTTCGCTGTGAGCGAGAATAATTTCCGCAGGGCTTATGATAGTATGCAGACTTTGGTTAAAGACGCCATTGATGAGATACAAAAAGCCAAAGACCATGATGGCAATATTCGTGGTGTCCCTTCCGGATTTACTGCACTTGACAGAATTACAGCAGGCTGGCAGAAATCGGATCTTATCGTTCTTGCAGCTCGTCCTGGTATGGGTAAAACAGCTTTTGTTCTTTCAATGGCACGAAATATAGCTGTTGATTTTAAAAAGCCTGTAGCTTTTTTCTCTCTGGAGATGGCATCAGTACAATTGGTTACCCGTCTTATATCGAGTGAATCTCAACTTCCGGCTGATAAATTAAAAAAAGGAAACCTGGAAAATTTTGAATGGGAGCAACTAAATGCAAAGATTGGCGGACTGGTTGAAGCTCCGTTATATATAGATGATACTCCGGCCTTATCTATTTTTGAGCTAAGGGCAAAATGCAGGAGGCTGGTTGCCCAGCATAAAATAGAATTAATTATTATTGATTACATTCAGTTGATGTCATCCGGAGGTGATGGTAAAGGAAACAGGGAGCAGGAGATAAGTGCAATATCGCGTTCATTGAAGAGTCTTGCAAAGGAGTTGAATGTTCCGATTATTACACTTTCACAGCTTAATCGTTCAGTGGAAACACGCTCAGGTTCAAAACGTCCTATGCTATCCGACCTTAGGGAATCGGGTGCTATTGAGCAGGATGCCGATATGGTTTTGTTTATCTACAGACCTGAATACTATAAAATTGATCAGGATGAAGAGGGCAATTCAACACATGGAATGGCTGAACTGATAATTGCCAAGCATCGTAATGGTGCCCTTGCTGATGTGAAAATGCAATTTATCGACAGGTTTGCTAAGTTTGTCGATTATGAGGATGATTCATTTGCAGATGATGGAACCTTGCCTTCAGGCGATTACTCAAAGGAGAACTCTTATACGGTGCCTTCCAGGATGAATGACTCTCCTGCTGACGACTCAACACCGTTTTAATATTCTAATTAAAGCTCCGAATTTATTTTCTGGAAATAATTATATCTCCATCCTGTATGTAATTGGCAATATCTGTGTATTTTTGCAAAATCTTAAGATAATATTATTGATGAGAAAAATCCTCTTAATAGGTATTCTGCTTTTTATTGCTGTCTTTGCAAAGGCTGCTTATATCCTTATACCAATGGACGACACACAGAAGAATCACCTGAAGGCTTATGGCATTGCATACTGGGTTTTGCAGCAAGATGTCGAAGTTGACTGGTTGCTAAATTACCGGGGCGGAAGTTTTATGTGTAACTATTATGACCTCATCGAGCAGGAGTGTGTTATCAGAGGAGTAAGCTATCAGATAATTGCTGATGCCCAGTCAACAGCTATCCTTCTTGAGATATCCGATCCACAGGTAAATATGGACATTATCAAACTTCAGAAACCGCCGAAGGTTGCTGTCTATTCACCTAAAAACAAGCAACCCTGGGACGATGCTGTGACCCTTGTACTTACGTATGCCGA
>JAOZLR010000242.1:2597-4561 GCA_029934735.1 Bacteroidales bacterium | reverse complement strand
AATTTCCAGACTCCTACGCGGTTTCCATCTTTCAGGTTTCCCTCATAATATTTTTGACCATTTTCGTGCCAGGTGGTTTTTAGTCCGTTTTCGATACCATTTTCATAAACTCCCTGACTCCATTCGATCCCATTGGGATACCAGTATGTCCAAAGTCCGTTTCGCTCGCTATTCTTATATTCACCTTCCTGTCTTTTTGTGCCATCTTCATAATAAAGAGTCTCTTTTAAAAGATCTTTCTTTGAATCGTCAGAAAAAAACTTAACTGTCTTTGGAGTACCATTTGGCCATGACTCTTCAACAACCTTTAACGGTTCCGATGTACAGGAAGCAAGCCACACAAAAACTAACGGTAAAATATATTTAAGATTCTTCATCTGTTTATAATTTTCTATTTCATTGATTAACCATATAGGTTTTGTCACAATTTTCGGCTGCGCTATCGAAAATTGCGCCAAAACCCATTTCGTTTTTTCTTCATCCTGCACTTAGTACAGGATTATTCCTACCT
The DNA here is from genome assembly GCA_029934735.1 of Bacteroidales bacterium. Lineage (GTDB taxonomy): Bacteria > Bacteroidota > Bacteroidia > Bacteroidales > JAADJA01 > JAADJA01. The sequence goes on along the minus strand of JAOZLR010000242.1, from coordinate 4,050 downwards.
GTCAAAAAACAATCTCCTCCCCTTCTCACTCTCATCAAACTCCCCATTATGATAAACGAGATTACCGTTGACAAAAGTATGAGTAATTTTTGATTTAAAAGTATGGCCTTCAAATGGTGACCATCCGCATTTATATAAAATGTTGTCTTTTTCAACTTTTGTTTGGGCATTCACATCAACAATAACGAGGTCAGCAAAGTATCCTTCCCTGATAAATCCTCTTTTCTCAACCTGAAAACATTTTGCAGGAGCATGACACATTTTATCAACAATTTTTTCCAGTGATATTTTGCCCCGATGATAAAAATCCAGCATTGCCGGTAATGAATGCTGAACCAATGGCCCGCCAGCGGAAGCCTTGAAATAGATATTTATTTTCTCTTCTATGGTATGTGGGGCATGGTCGGTAGCAATAACGTCCAGCCTGTCATCAAGAAGAGCTTTCCAAAGTGCGTCCCTGTCAGCTGCTGTTTTTATTGCAGGATTCCATTTTATCATTGTTCCCTTTTCAGGATAATCCGAACTATCGAACCAAAGATGATGAACACATACTTCAGCAGTAATACGCTTATCTTCCAATGGCTTGGAATTGTCAAAAAGTTCCATCTCCTTTGCAGTAGAGAGATGAAGGATGTGAAGCCTTGTATTATGAAGTTTTGCCAGGCTGACCGCAAGATCAGAACTTTTATAGCAAGCCTCACTACTTCTTATCAAAGGATGTGCTTCAATCGGGACGTTTTCACCATACTTTTTTCTGAACAATTCCGTGTTAGCTTTAATTGTTGGCTCATCCTCACAGTGTGTTGCTATCAGCAGTTTTGCTTGTGAAAAAATTGCATTTAAAGTATCAATGTCATCTACAAGCATGTTCCCTGTTGATGAGCCCATAAAGACTTTTATGCCGCATACTTTCTTTGGATCAGTTTTCAGGATTTCATCAATATTATCATTTGACGCACCCATATAAAATGAGTAGTTGGCAAGAGATTTCTCAGATGCCAATCTATATTTATCTTCAAGCAACTCCTGAGTAAGAGTGTTGGGAATTGTATTTGGCATATCCATAAAAGAGGTTATCCCTCCCGCCACTGCTGCCCTGCTTTCGGTATAAATATCGGCCTTGTGAGTAAGACCCGGTTCACGGAAATGAACCTGATCATCAATAACACCAGGTATAAGATATTTGCCCGTTGCATCAACAATTATTGCATCGGAATCCTGAAAAATGCTATCATTTTCTTTCACAATTTTCTCAATCAAGCCATCCCTGATTAGGACATTCCCTTTAAAAATCTCATCCTCATTAACTATATTAGCATTAATAATGTAGTATCCGTTTTTCATCTTTCCCATTATTTAATATTATGCAGTGCTGTGAACTTTGCAAAGATAATTAAAAAAGGTCTTAATAATGTACGGCTACGAATGGCACTCTTATGTTTGAACTATCCAC
>JAOZLR010000242.1:0-2497 GCA_029934735.1 Bacteroidales bacterium | reverse complement strand
AAAGGTCTTAATAATGTACGGCTACGAATGGCACTCTTATGTTTGAACTATCCACGTGTCATTCCGAACCAGGGGGCAGGCCAGGGCCTAGAGTGAGGAATCTCCCGGCAATAAAAGATCACCAAAGAATAAACGGCAGTCAGAATAGCAATGAGATTCCTCACCCTGTCACCAAAGGCCAAACGCAGAAGTTCGGAATGACAAGCGCTGATAGAGTGACAGTAGCTATTTTTAATGTTTTCAGTTAGGCATTCCGAACTCCATACCCAACACGCATTCTACAATTCATTTCGTTTTTATATGAATAATGAGGGTTAATCGGGAACTTGAGATTCTTCTCCAAAATTGTGTATAAGCTTTTGGTTTTTATCCCTGTTGTCAACCTGTGAGTTCATGTCGAAGTCGGCTGATTTATAACCGATGCTACCTGCCTGACTTTTCCAGACTGTTATGTCAGCCTGATTTATCTGTCCGTCCGAATTGGCATTGCCTCCAAACAATATAGCCTTACCATTGACATTTTTCTGCCCCGAATTATATGCCTGCGATATCCCTGTTGTGAAATCATAAGTATAGATGCCATTATTCTGCAAGAGAGGATTTGCGGACAAAACTCCAAGATGATTACGATGCCAGATGACAACATACAATTGATGAGAAATTGAATTACCGAATTGAAGATTTGAATAGCCGTCAGTTCCCACCACAGAGCCATTATTAAGCAGTAACGCAGCCTGTCGGTTTACGGTTGCATCTTCTGTGGCAAATCCGGCATTTGTAGTGTCACGTAACTCTATTAACACCCAATCAACAACATTAGGAGGAAAGAATGTTACAGCTTCCGTTCCGTTGTAATTCCAAGGCGAAACATAATACGGCTGACTTAAGGGTAATTCAGAATAAAGATCGGTACTCATATTTTCGCCGCTAAACGGCCCTTCAAGATATGCAGTGAGAGCAATATCCCTGATCTGTGGTACAGTTGATGATTCAACTTCTAATTTACATAAAACAGGCAGATGATCCGACATATAATAAATGGCATTTATCACAGAATCGGGTGCTGCTGTGTTCACAGGCTCATCAAGAATTGCTACGTCAAAATGATTCCCGTCATTTCCTACAGCAATGCAGCTATTTGGAATGTATGAAATCCTGTTTGCCCCGTTCACAACATCATCTGTAAACAAAATAAAGTCAAACCGGTCATCAAGTCCGCCATATGCACCTCCTCCGAACTGAATTTTTCTCGGACTTTGTGTGTGTATTGCTGAAAATTCCACATGATCGTGCCAAACGCCTGAAGGAAGCGGATCGATTAAAGGATGTGATCCTGAGTTGATAAGCGTATTGTATGCGGCTTCGGAGTGTGTGTAAAAGTTCAAATCTCCTCCAAAAAAAATATTTTCAGCATTTGGGATAGAATCGATATGTTGCTTGAAACGCATAACTTCTGCAAGCCTTTTTGCTTTATTCTCTGTACCCTGGCTTGCTTTCAGGTGAGCAGAATAAAAATAGAAAAAGATAGTATCATCGGTTGATTCAATGTCCCATGATTTGTAGTAAAGAACATATTCATTAATCTGTCTTAAGGCAGTTTCTATTGTATCCTGGGAATATAAAGTAAGCTTGTCGCTATTGTAAAATAGCATATTATCAGTGTCGAAGCCATCCGTAAAAGCGGCCTTTTGATAATTTGATGCTCCGTAAACATTAAGCCCGTCCTGAAGTAGAGATTCAGCACCTACGTCATTTATTAATTCTGTAATTAAAACAACATCAGCCCTGACATATTGATTTATTGTTCTGAAATACGAAACTCTTTGAGGAGTACTACCGGGGAAATTCAGAACATTATAATACATAACTTCTAAAGTATCCTGAGCAGCACTCTTCTTAATCGAAGAGATGCATAATAAAGAATAAAAACCAAAAATCAGGAGAAACAACCTGAAAATTTTCATACCTGATTTACTGAAAATAAATAAACTACCGACCATCGCACTCTAATACTACAACTCACGGCAAGAAAAAACAAAAAAGCCGGATAAATCCGGCCTTTTCTTAGTAGCGGGGGCAGGATTCGAACCTACGACCTTTGGGTTATGAGCCCAACGAGCTACCACTGCTCCACCCCGCAATATATTTTTTTCAATATGTTACAGAACTTTTATTTCTTTCTACCCGAATCGCCAACCTGTTGTACATCCGGGCAATCACTCCCAATACCTATCTACACATCCTGCAATATATTTATGTACCTTTGCAGCGTCTTTTGCGGGTGCAAAGATAACAATTTTTTATTATTACAAATTTTTTATTTTATTATTTATGAGTCACAAGGCTGGATTTGTTAATATTATTGGTAATCCGAACGTAGGAAAATCAACACTGATGAACGCATTGGTTGGTGAAAAACTTTCAATAACAACCTCAAAAGCACAAACAACACGTCATCGCATTCTCGGAATCTTAAACAATGATGATTACCAGATTG
>JAOZLR010000241.1 GCA_029934735.1 Bacteroidales bacterium | reverse complement strand
GCCATCTGATTTTTGCTCAAAGGATACTTTCAGGTTTCCCCCGGGGGCTTTAAGATGGTATGACTTTTTATTTTCTTTATATTTTATTGATATAGCCAGGGCAGCTGCTACACTTCCGGTGCCACAGGAAAGCGTTTCATTTTCTACACCTCTTTCAAAGGTGCGAATATGGATAATATCGTCTTTATATTCAATAAAATTCACATTTGTGCCACCCGGCATAAATTCATCACTATTTCTAATGGCCATTCCGTTTTTTTGTACATTTATTTGTTCAATATCGGAACAAAATTCAACGTAGTGAGGGGAACCGGTTTCCATAAAAATACCTTGTTTTACTTCTTCTGTCTTTAAAACATCTATCATTTTAAGTTTTACCGTTTCAGTATTCAGATAGGCTTCATGTTTGCCATCAACTGCTGAGAATGAAACTTGATCACCATGGAATATTTTAAGGTGCTTCGCAAAAGCGACTGCGCATCTACCCCCATTCCCACACATACTTGCTTCCTTTCCGTCAGCATTAAAATAACGCATATTGAAATCATATAAAGGATCATTTGAAATGAGTATGAGGCCATCAGCGCCAATTCCAAAACGACGGTCACATAATCTCCGGATTAATGAATACTTTGACCCGTTAAAGCTATTTTGTCTGTTATCAACCATGACAAAATCATTCCCTGTTGCCTGATATTTGTAAAAGTATTGGTACATTATGGCAGAATTGTTAATTTATGTTAATTTAAAAAAACTATACAACATTAGTAAATATAGGGCGTTAGGTCTATAAAAGGGCTTAAAGCTTTAATGTGGGCATGAATTTTGATAACATTTGTTCAGAACTATTAAATTATTTTTTCACTAGGAATTTGAAACTATGAAAATACGAATTTTTTTTATTTATTTAATTGTTGCAGTAATGGGTGCTGCATTTGCCCTGGCCGGTTATGTAATGCTTGTTCAGAAACCGGGAATTGTTATGCAAGAATCACCCACGGTTAAAAACGATACCCATCTTACCAGTTTTGAAAATCCATCCGCTATTCGTTCTGTTGTGCCTGTTGATTTTACCATGGTTGCAGAGGAAACTGTTAATGGTGTTGTTCATGTGAAAGTTGAGGCTGAGGGTCAGGTAAGTTCCAATCCTTTTTATGAATTTTTCTATGGTGACCGAAGCCAGAGGCCTTCGCCTGTACTTGGTTTTGGTTCAGGTGTTATAATTAGTGATGACGGTTATATTGTTACAAATAACCATGTGATTAGTGGAGCCGATAAAATTGAGGTTATTTTAAATGATAAAAGGACCTTTACAGCAGAACTGGTAGGTACCGATCCGAATACCGACCTGGCACTCTTAAAAGTGAAGGCTGATCATTTGCATAGTGTTCCTTTGGGGAATTCCCATGATGTTAAGCTGGGTCAGTGGGTTTTAGCTATTGGTAACCCCTTTAATTTAACTTCAACTGTTACTGCCGGCATTGTAAGTGCAAAAGGCAGAAACCTTGGAATTTTGGGAAATAATCGTTACAGAGTAGAATCATTTATTCAAACCGATGCTGCATTAAACAGGGGGAATAGTGGTGGGGCTCTTGTAGATACTGAGGGTCGCCTGATTGGAATTACTGCTGCCATTGTGTCAGCGACTGGTGAGTATTCAGGTAATTCGTTCGCAATACCTGTGGATATTGTGAAAAAGATTGTTGATGATCTAAAAGAATTTGGAAGGGTTCAGAGAGCAATACTGGGTGTAAGTATTATAGATGTCACTTCAGAGCTGGTAGAAGAAAATGATTTAAGTAATATTGAAGGTGTTTTTATTGCAGATATTACCGAAGGAGGTGCTGCTCAGGATGCTGGTATTATGAAGGGAGATGTTGTACTTGTTGTGAATGGGGAAAATGTGAATTCTGTATCGGAATTGCAACAGGAATTTAGTAAATATCGCCCCGGGGATAAGGTGTCTGTTTTGATCAAAAGGAAAAACAAAACGAAACAATATAATGTTGTTTTACGTAATTTAGATGGAGGAACAAATATAGTTAAGACCAGTGATTATTTATTGGGTGCCAGATTCTCAAAGCTTTCAAAGAGCGAAAAAGAGGATTATCAGGTAAGCAATGGCTTGAAAATTACAGATATTAAGCCTGGTATGTTAGCTGATTTGGGCTTCAAGGAAGGTTATATTATAATTAGAATTAATAATACAAAAATTGCATCTGTAACAGATATCAGTAGAATTTCTGATTCAGGTGAAAAAATAAACTCTATCCAGGGCATAAGGCCTGATGGAATGGAGTTTAGCTATCGTATTAGATAGTGGTGTTTATATAAAAATTGCATTAAGAACAAAATAAAATTGAATTGCATTGAGAATTCTACTATATTTGCAAAAAGTTGAGGAGAAAAAATGAGACAGTTAAAGATCACAAAATCAATTACGAACAGGGAAAGTGCTTCGCTTGATAAGTACTTGCAGGAGATCGGCAGGGAAGAATTGATCAGTGTTGAGGAGGAAGTAGATTTAGCTCAGCGAATAAAAAAGGGAGATCATGAGGCTCTGGAAAAATTGACCCGTGCAAACCTTAGATTCGTTGTTTCTGTTGCTAAACAGTACCAGAACCAGGGGCTTACTTTACCCGACTTAATTAATGAGGGAAACCTCGGACTGATTAAAGCTGCTGAGAAATTTGACGAAACAAGAGGATTTAAGTTTATTTCCTATGCCGTTTGGTGGATTCGTCAATCCATTTTGCAAGCACTTGCTGAACAATCCCGAATTGTCCGCTTACCTTTAAACCAGGTTGGATCTTTGAATAAGATCAACAAGGCTTTTTCAAGGTTTGAACAGGAATTTGAAAGAACTCCTTCCCCGGAAGAACTGGCAGATGCGCTGGAACTTCCTAAGGAGAAAGTTTCAGATACTTTGCGGGTATCGGGTCGTCATGTTTCTGTTGATGCGCCTTTTGTGGATGGGGAAGACAACAGTTTGTTGGATGTCCTTCCTAACAATGACTCTCCGAATGCTGATTATTCTTTATTGAATGAGTCTCTTATCAAAGAAATTGAAAGGGCCCTTGCTACTCTTACTGAAAGAGAGCGGGATATAATTAGATTATTCTTTGGTATAGGAATTCAGGAAATGACTTTAGAGGAAATCGGCGAAAAATTCGGACTTACAAGAGAGCGTGTTCGTCAGATCAAGGAAAAAGCAATTCGAAGGTTGAGACATACCTCGAGAAGTAAGCTTTTAAAATCGTATTTGGGTTAAACACCCATAAAAACATATTTTAATCGTAAAAACATCCACCAATTGGTGGATGTTTTTTTATTATCTATTAGAACTACCCTCAAAATTATTCTTATCTTCCGGAATAATATTTAGCAAATTAATCCAAAATTATTAAAAGGATTGATAATTTTGCCTTTCGGGTTTTTATAAGTTTAGGTATGAGTATTGAGCATTTTATAAAGAAGGAAAAGAACCTTAAATTTCTTATCTTAAGAATGAAACCTGTTGGTGATACCATTTTGGCCACACCTTTTTTTTATGTGCTGAAAAGGAAATTTCCGGATTGTCATATAACGGTGGTCGTGAACTCTCCTTTTGCAGAAATGATTAACAATAATCCTTATTGTGATGAAATTCTTGCATACGATAAAAAGAAACCCTTTTCTTTTCTTGTTAAAATGTTTTTCAGGAAGTTTGATATATCAATTGACTTAATGAATAACCCAAGAACCTCTCAGATTACCCTGTTTGCCTGGGCAAAATATCGGTTTGGGCAAAATAAAGGGAGAAACTTTTTTTATAATAAAAAGGCCGATCTGAACGAATCATTGCGTGATACTTTTGTTGTTGATAATACTCTGAAGATGCTCCTTCCTTTAGGTATTGAAAAACCATATTATGAGTTTTATTATAAACCTGATAAGTTATCAATAGAATTTGCCAGGGACTTTTTGGATAAATGCCATATTAAGGATAAAATAATTGGCCTTAATATTTCAGCTACCACTGATGTACAACGTTGGCCAACTGATAAATTTATTGAATTAGGAAAAAAACTGGAGAAGGAGACCAGGTATTTTGTACTCTTGCTATGGGGCCCTGAGGATAAGAATTTGATAGAAAATATAGAGCTACAGTTAAGCAGCGAAATGAAATTTAAAGTTATTCCCTCTACCACATTGAACCAGCTGGGTGCTTTTATTGATAATTGTAACTTGCTGGTTACCGGAGACGGGGGCCCAAAACATATGGCAGTGGCAATGAATATACCAACACTTACTATTTATGGAGGAGTGAATGCAATAGAGTGGAATCCTACGGATACAAAGCGATTTCCCTATCTCACCTCAAGTATAGATTGTTATCCTTGTAATAATAAAAAGGCCTGTAGGTTCAATACACTGGAGTGTTTACATCAAATAAGTGTGGATAGGGTTTTTGAAACTATTGTAGAAATAAGTTAAAGTAAGTCAGAATGATATGTAAATTATGCATTTTGTTTATTTATTTTTTGCCGTAAACAAAGAATTTCCATCATTAAACTTCCGGTCAAGCA
>JAOZLR010000240.1 GCA_029934735.1 Bacteroidales bacterium | reverse complement strand
TCACCCCGCTGGTAACTGTAAATCTTACCATTCAATACTTCATGAGATTGATCCAAAAGGTTTGTTTTGAAATTCTCAACCTGCTTTTCTTCAGCAATGTAATTTTGATAAGCTTCATTAATCTCAGTTCTTATTTTTAATTGAACATAAGCGAAATTTTTCCCTGCCTGCAGGTCATAGAGCTGTGCCATTTTCAGGTCCCCTTTATAAACGTTAGAGAATTTTAATGGTATGGCAATGCCTGCACTAAAAGTATGAAGACCGGGGATAGTGTTTGGTGATGCAAGTTCATTCTCAAATCCCAGCAACAGGTCCATGTCTATAATCCTTTCTTTTTTTGCCAGTACTATTGCTTTTTCAGATGCTTCTTTTTCATATCGGGCTGCTTCCAGGTCTGAGCGGTTTTCAAGGGCCATTGCAATAAGGCTGTCAAGTATGAATTGTTGTGAATTTTTATTCAATTCATTTATTGGAAAAAAGGCGGTATCGTTTTGTGAGATTCCGGCCATAAGGTTAAGCTGGTTGAATGAATTTTGTTGCTCCGCTTCGGTTTGTAATAATTCATTTAATAACATGCCGGCTTCCAGCTTGCTTTGAATTGCATCTGTTTTCATTATACTTCCCAGTGATAACCGTATGCTATCGGCATTAGCTAATTTTTTCATTGTTTGATACGAATCCAGCTTTACTTCATAAAGCTTGTCCTGCATTACGGCTTCGAGATACACAATAGCTGCATCGGCCCTTAAGTTCCTGAAGTAATCATCCAGCAAGGCTCGTGTGAGTTCAATCTGACTACTTGCCAGGTCTATTCTGGCTTTCCGTTTCCCACCTAATTCAATTGTTGTTCCCAGCTCCGAAACATAGCCATAACCTACCCGGGTGTTGCTTTCCCTGTATTCGTTCCAGTCAAATGAAATAGAAGGGTCAGGGAAAACCCTGGCTAGTTCGATGGCAGCTTCAGAAATTTGAATATTAAACTTTTCAGCTGCATATTCTAAATTATTCTGGCTTACCAGGTACAGGAACTGGTAAAAACTTATTTGTTGTTTATTGTTGCTTGTATCTGTTTGGGCATGGATAAACTGACCTGTAATATTTAATAAAAACAGGATAGTTAGGATAATATATTTCATGAGTAAAAAATTTGTATCTAGTTTATTGATTTGGTATCCGGAGTTGAATATTCCTTCTGGCTTTCCCATGTATTTTTATTGCTCCAGCGCTTTTCAACCAGGTAATATACTGCCGGTAGCACATAAAGTGTAATTATGGTAGCGAAGAAAAGCCCATATACTACTACAGTTGCTAATGGCCTTTGCACATCAGAGCCAATACCTGATGAAAGGGATGCAGGTAATAATCCCAGTATTGCAACAGTAGTAATCATTATTATTGCCCGAAACCTGTGTTTGCTGCCTTCAATAACCGCGTTTTTAAGGTCCATTCCTTTTTTTCGGAGATCATTAATATGGGCAATCATTATTATACCGTTTTCAATGGAAACACCAAACAGGGAAATAAATCCAACTGCCGATGATACATTTAAAGACATTCCAAATATGTTTAGTGCGAGCATTCCCCCAAAAAGAGCCAGGGGTACTATTCCCATAAGTAATGCGGCTTGCCTGAATTTGCCAAAGGCACCAAAAAGCAGAAGGAACATAATGGCTAAAACAAGTGGGATGATCATCCTTAAGCGCGCATAAGCCCGGTTCTGATTCTCAAACTGACCGCTCCACTTAAGGCTGTTTTTAGTATGATCAAATTCAACATTTTTGGCAATCTTCTCCTTAGCTTCATTTAAAAATTTAGTCAGGTCAATCCCCCTCAGGTTAATTCTTAAGGTTATATATCGTTTACCCATTTGCCTGGTTATATAACTGGCTCCTGTATTTAGTTTTATGTCTGTTACCTGTGAGAGCGGGATTTTGGCACCTGTGGCTGTAGTGAGCATCAGATTTCCAATTTTCTCAGGGGTGTCCCTGCTATCTTTCCTGTAACGGCAAATAATATCATAAACCCTTTCTTCAATAAATATTTGTGAAATTGCCTTTCCCCCGATTGCAACTTCTATTAATTCGGACACGTCGGATATATTTAATCCATATTGGGCAACCGCATCCCTGTCTGCATGGATCTGCAATTGGGGCTGCGGTGGTTCCTGGTCAATTGCAAGGTCAGTTGCCCCGGGAATTGAATTTAACTGTTCAAGTATCTCTTCTGCTATTCGCCGGTTCTCTTTGAAATCTTCACCATATACCTTGATTGCCAGGTCGCTGTGTGTCCCTGCAATTTGATCCATTACCATGTCGATAATAGGTTGGGAGAAGCCTACTGTATATCCGGGCATTGTTTCCAGTTCAGCTGCCATCTCTTCAATAAGGTCGTTTTTTGATTTTCCCTTTGACCATTCATTATATGGCTTCAACCCAATAGAACATTCAATATGTGATTTTGAAAATGATTCAGCACCTTCATCATCACGACCGGTTTGTACCATTACATAGGTGACTTCCTCATATTTTAACATCCGGTGGCGTAAAGTGTCGCTCATGACTTTTGAGCGCTCCAGGGATATTCCGGGAGGAAGTTGGACCTGTAGCCAGATAGAGCCTTCATCCAGCTCGGGTAAAAAATCTTTACCAACAGTAAAGGTTAGGATAATTGCGGTGAAGAAGATGAGTATCAGGGGGGTGAAAACCGATTTTGGTTTTTCCATTATCCGTTTGGTTTGCCGGTGATATGTATTGGATAGCTTCTCCATCCATCTATTGTGATGTGTTTTTTGAGGTTTCCGGTAAATGATAAATGCCAGACCCGGGATTAACAGCAATGCCACTAATAAGGCCCCAAGCAAGGCATAACCTACTGTAAAAGCCATAGGGGTGAATAGCTTTTTTTCAATCCGTTCAAATGCAAACAGAGGTAAATAAGCTGTTATAATTATGATTGTTGAAAAGAAAATCGGGCGGGCTACTTCAACCGCTCGTTTAACAATGGATTTTTCCTCTAATTCAAGGCCGGGGTTATCTTCCCGCTTTTTGAGTATTGTTTCCATCATTATAATAGCACCTTCAACAATAATCCCAAAATCAATTGCACCAAGGGACAATAGGTTTGCCGGAATTTTTGTCAGGTACATCAGCAAAAATGCAATTAGTAAGGACAGGGGGATCGTAATTGCTACAAGAAGGGCACCTCTCCAACTACCCAGGAAAATGATTAAAACAGCAATCACCAGGAACATTCCCAGCAACAAAGTATGCGAAACTTTATCCAGCGTGTTTTGTACTAAATCGGTCCTGTCCATAAAGGTGTGTATATGAACTCCTTCCGGTAAAATTTCATTATTTAGTTCATCAACTGCTTCATGAATTCCTTTTAATACATGTGATGGGTTCTGGTAGCGTAAAAGTTGAACAATTCCCTCCACACCATCAGAATAATCCCTTTCATGGTCCGTATAGCCCAGAACTCCCTTTCTTTCAAGGTTTCCATACTTTAACTCACCAAGATCGCTTAGATAAACAGGGTCTCCATGTTCCGTTTTAACTACTACTTTACCCAGGTCTTCCAGGTTTTTTACCAGGCCAATTCCACGAATTACATAACTGAGGTCGCCCCGGTTCAGCATACTTCCACCTGCATTGGAATTATTCTTTTCAATTTTATCAATTACATCCGAAAGGGATAAATCGTATTGTTGAATTTTGAGGGGGTCCAGTTCAATTTGAAATTGTGTAGTTATCCCTCCAAAATTACTTACGTCTGCAACTCCGGTAACTTGCTTAAGCCTGGGAATAATAACCCATTTGTGAAGTTCTGTAAGCTCACGCAGATCATGGTTTTTGCTTTCCAGAATGTAGCGATAGATTTCTCCCGTGGGTGAGGTTAATGGGTTCAAACCTGGGCTTGCATCAAAAGGAAGATCTACTTCGGCTATCCGTTCCTGTACCCGTTGGCGTGCCCAGTAATCATCTATTCCATCTTCAAAAACCAAAATAATTGCTGATAGCCCGAAACTGTTTTTACTTCTCATTACATGTAACCCGGGCAATCCGTTCAGCGCACGTTCAAGGGGAATACTGATTTGTTGCTCAATTTCTTCAGCTGCCAGGCCCGGGACCTGTGTTACTACCTGTACCGTTACATCAGCTATATCAGGATATGCCTCTATGGAAAGCTGTTTCCAGGAATAAAACCCAAAAACAGCCAGTAAAATGAAAACAGCAACCATTATCCACCGATGTTGAATTGCTGCAAGAATAATTTTTTGCATGGTCTGTTAATTTAGGTCCAGTAAATAATACCCACCTTCGGTTACAATTCTTTCACCGGGTTTTAAACCGGATGTCAGAAGTAACTTTTTACCGGGGGTTCCCCTTACCTCAACACTGCGTGTTGTATATTTGTTCATTCCTTCAGAAACAAAAACAAAACTTTTTTCTTCTTTTTGAAAAACCGAAGATGATGGAACAAGGATGTTATCCTGTGGTTGCTCAATAAACCTGACTGAAACATACATACCTGGTTTTAATGCATGGTTTGCATTATCACATTCAATGTAAACCTGGGCAGA